>CAYXVJ010000046.1:11705-13361 GCA_964468675.1 uncultured Oscillospiraceae bacterium | reverse complement strand
AAGCCAAGCTCTGCAGCCATCATACCTGCTAGTGCAGATACTTCCATCGAGTGGAATAAAGCGTTTTGTCCGTAGCTCGTTCTGAATCTCAAACGACCCAGCATGCGGATGATCTCAGGATGTAAACCGATGACACCTGTATCAAAGCTAGCACGTTCGCCTTCTTCTTTGATGCGGGCATCTAATTCACGTGAGGATTTCTGATGCATCTCTTCAATACGAGCAGGATGTATACGACCATCTTGAATCAGCTTATCCATTGTGAGCCTTGCGATCTCTCGTCTGATGGGATCAAAACAAGATAAAACAACTGCTTCAGGCGTATCGTCAATAATAATATCAACACCTGTAATTGTTTCTAATGCTCTTATGTTTCTGCCTTCACGACCGATAATTCGGCCCTTCATCTCGTCATTGGGTAAGGTTACGACGGACACGGTAGTTTCAGCAACATACTCTGCAGAATAACGCTGTATCGCAGTGACAATGATGTCTTTTGCTTTAAGTTCTGCAGTTTCTCTGGCTTCATCTTCCATTTGTCTGAGCATAATACCCATATCGTGACGATAATCGCGTTCAGCCTTGTTCAAGACTTCAAGCTTTGCTTCTTCTTGGGTCAAGCCCGAGATTACAGCTAATTGCTCAGTTTGTTGCAGTTCATACTGCTCAGCTCTTAGTGCTGCATCCTCTGCATCTGCTAAGCGCTTATCAAGTTTTTGCTGCGTACGCTCTTGTTGCTCTAGTTTACGATCAATCGACTGTTCCTTTTGTTCCAGGCGATTTCGTTCACGTCCAATCTCACTGCGTTTTTCACGGGCATCTTTATCCAGATCAAGCTTGGATTTACGAATTTCGTCCTTAGCTTCCAGTAGCAGTTCACGCTTCCTTTGCTCACCCATCTTTTGGGCTTCAAGCATCAGCTCTTGTGCTTCCTTTTGCTGTTCTACCCTCTTCGTTTCCAACTCTTTTGTGGATTTGGCTAAACCCTTTCGAAAATAAATCAGAATTGTAACAACACCGATTGTTAAGCCGATGATTAAGCTGATAATAATTTCTGGCCAAGGTATGGCAATCACCTCCAGTAATATTCTGTTGTCAAGTTGCAAGTTTCAAAAATAATGCTTCTATCGTTATTTAATTTAAGAAGTAATAGTGTTTAACCTTGCGGTCTCATGACTATGCCATCAAGTATAACACATGAAAGGCTGTTTAGTGATAAAATTCTAAGTAATATTCCAAATTGAAATGAGGAACTTGTTCTGGAGATTTCATTTACTACAACAAAAGAAGATGACGGACGAAAAGCTGGTGACATCTTAAGATCTCGCTTTGATTTTTCATCAAGGCTCATAAAGCATGTCCGTTTATACGGACAATTATTCGTGAACGGCAAAGCTTGGCGGATGATCGATCCCGTGCCTAAAGAGAGCGTTATTCGTGTTCTGTATGAAGCCGAAAATGAATTGCCGAAGTCTATCTGCATTAGAGATACAAATAATGTTAAAATTTTGTACCAAGACGATTGGGTTGTGGTAGCTGATAAACCAGCAGGTCTTTTGACGCATCCAAGTTATACAGGTGAAACCCATGCTTTAACGACCCTCTTATCGCCTTATACCTTGCACCCGGTTAGTCGTTTGGATCGAGATACATCAG
>CAYXVJ010000046.1:8616-11695 GCA_964468675.1 uncultured Oscillospiraceae bacterium | reverse complement strand
CATCTTGCTCGCTAAAAATGGCTATGCACATGACCAGCTCTCACAGCAAACGATGCAAAAGCACTATCGAGCACTTGTGCATGGCAAAATGGCTTCTACCTCTGGCACCATTGATGCACCGATTAGAAGAAGCCCAAACTCCATCATCACAAGAGAAGTAGGTCTAGATGGCAAAGAGGCAAGAACCAACTATCGTGTCCTCGCCTCATACCTTTACATGGATCAATTCCCTCTAGATTTAGTTGATTTCGAATTGGAAACAGGCAGGACGCATCAAATACGTGTACACAGCCTACATCTTGGACATCCTCTGGTAGGCGATAGCCTATACTTAGGAGATAAGCTAAATGCACTTGATCTAGCGATAGGGCGCCAAGCCCTACATGCAAGGCAATTGGTCTTTAGATCCCCTTTAGCTTCAAAAGAGAGCAATATTGAAAGCCTTCTAGCAGACGATATCAATCAGATATTAACAAAATCCGTATTGATTCATAAATATGTGGCAGACGATTTACTCTAGTAAGGTCTGTCTATGTTTCTTAGCTTCTGAAGACAATGCTTTAGCAAGCTTTAATGATGTACCAGTATCCGTCGATCCTGACAGTAATGTTGCGACTGCATTTAAGTGGCCTTCTTCATCCAATTTTTCAACAGATGTAGTGGTCTTGCCGTCTTCGACATCCTTATATAAGTAAAAATGGGTATCTGCCATGGCAGCTACTTGAGCCGTATGAGTGACGCACATCACCTGACTCGTTCTTGCCAGCTCCATTAACTTTTTACCAACCAGAGCTGCAGTCTCGCCACTGACACCACTATCGACTTCATCAAAAATAAGCAACTGGAGAGGCGCTGCATGTGCCAAAATCAGTTTGATCGCCAGCATAATCCTCGCAGCTTCACCACCAGATGCAATGCGTGCGAGAGGTTTTAAATCTTCACCTAAGTTTGCTGAAAACATGAATTCCAATTGATCCATACCATGAGGTCTTGCTTGCTCGATGCTTAACGCTTGAAATTCGGTTTCAAAGCGAGCATGCTTCATGCCAAGTTCAGTCAATTCATGGCCGATCGCCTTTGATAAATTCTCGGCTACTTCCATTCGTTTCGCTCGCAATAGCAAAGCTTTCTCTTCTAATGTTTTCAAGGCATCTTCTAAAGTCTTGTTTAACGCCAGCATTTTTTCTTCAGCCTCTGTTAAATGCAAGATCTCAGCTTCGATCTCTTCTGCAAATGCTAGTACATCGTTTAACGTCTCACCATATTTTCTTTTTAGTCTCGTTAAACGATCTAATCTTGCATCAATCCGTTCTAAGAGTTCGGGCTGGAAATCCAAGCTTTCATTGATACTAGAAATCTCCATCCGGATATCGACAAGCTCTTCTTGTGTAGCTTCTAAACGTAACAAGACCTTCGGCAATTGATCGTGGTAATCTTCTACTGCTCTTAAACTTGAAATAGCTTCAGCTAAAAGTCTATCGGCACCATCGTCTGGATCCAATAAACGAATCGCTTCATCGCTTTGTTTTTGTAAGCGTTCAGCCCCACCGAGTTGAATACGCCTTTTTTGCAAGAGTTCGTCTTCATTAGGTCTTGGCTTTATCTGCTTGATTTCATTTGCTTGATAACTCAAGAGGTCTAGCCTACGTGCTCGTTCTTGCTCGCTACCACCAAACGCTTGCATTTGTTTTTTTATATCCAAGACATATTTATAAGTTGACTCATAGTCTTCTTTCAACGCTCTTAACTGCTCTGCACCATAACGATCCAATATATCTTGGTGCATACTTGCATTAAAAATACGTTGAGACTCATGTTGACCGTGTATGTCTAGTAAATTAGAACCAAGCTCTCTTAAACGTAAAAGAGGCACTATACGGCCATTAATGCGACAAATCGTGCGTCCACTTCGATTGATTTCTCTTGAGAGAATAATGCCTTGATCCAGATTATCGATTTCTTCTGGAGTGAAAAGTTCTTCAAGCAATGCTTTTGGCAATTGTTCCTTATTGTATTCAAATACAGCCTCGACACGTGCTTGATCAAAGCCGCTCCTGATCACATCTTTAGTAACCCGGCTACCACTCACAGCGCCTAGGGCATCCAACAATAAAGATTTACCCGCACCTGTCTCTCCGGTTAGGATGTTTAGACACGGTCCGGGTTTAAATACAATCTTATCAAGTAAAGCAAAATGGTCCAGTTCTAGATACAACAGCATATCCGATCACCTTTCAGCTTGTCTTTTTAGTCTTTCTCGATTAAAGGTATCAATTGGTCTTCTAAGCGCTTGGCCATTTCAGGGCTAGCTGTTGCCACAAATATCGTATCATCACCAGCTAGTGTACCGATGATTTCTGGTATTTGCATGGCATCTACAGCAGCTGCTGCTGCTTGTGCCATACCTGGCAATGTCCTGATCACAACGATCGAATCTGCTATGCGAAGGTAAGTGGCAGCATGCGTGAAGACCTTAATCAAGCGATCATTCATCATATCCTTATCCCGTGACATCGAGACATACTTTTGTCTACCATCAGCGAGCGTAACCTTGACGATATTCAGTTCTTTAATATCGCGTGATATGGTTGCTTGTGTCACGTCAACACCATCTGCTTTCAACACATCTACTAGCTCTTCTTGTGTCGATACAACTTGTCGTAGAATAATATCCAAGATTCGATCTTGTCTTGCGACCTTACCCATAATCTGACCCCCATGTACTAAAATTTCTCACGTAACTATATACTCTTTGGATAAGCACGACCCCTTAACTTACCCGGCAATTCTTGATAGAAATTATGCTCTTCCAAGCGTATCAATTTTAACTTACGCTCTGACTCTCTAATCTCCACCTCATCCGTATCTTCAAACGGAATATCCTCACGCCCGTCTGTGGTCAGGGCTGCATGGTAAGGATATTGTCTTAAATTCAGTTTCACTACACTCGTTGGAGGTACTACATAGCTTCGGTTGTGTAGTGAATGCGGACAGACTGGAGTAATTTGCATCAATCGCATGGAAGGGTGCACGATGGGGCCACCTGCTGCCATGGCATAACCTGTTGATCCGGTAGGTG
>CAYXVJ010000046.1:0-8606 GCA_964468675.1 uncultured Oscillospiraceae bacterium | reverse complement strand
GCTTAATTCGATAGGCACAATTCTAGCATTACCACCTCGAGATAAGAGCACTTCATTTAGAGCAAAACCACGGAAGGTTTCTTCACCTAAGCGGTTTCTAGATACAACGTCTAGCATCATGCGCTCTTCAACATCAAAGTCTCTATTCACAATCCGATTTAAAGCAGGTCTGATCTCATCTCGTTGGACTTCAGCCATGAATCCTAGGCTTCCTAAATTCATGCCTAAAATCGGAATGTTTTCTTCGTGGTTACCGTGGACAGCATTGAGAAATGTACCATCACCACCCATGCTGATAATGACATCACAATCTTCAAAACAGCGATGTTCGATCGGTTCATCGTCTTGCCCGCGTGGATCAGCAGATACCGAATACACTGCTTTCGCACCGAGTTTAGCGATGACATCAGCGACCTGATACAAGACTTGGTATCCCGGATCCTTATAGGGATTGGATACAAGACCAATTTTCAAAATAATTACCTCCACAGTTAAGAACTAAAATGTGCATCATTTATTATATAGTATAATTCAGTAAATTACATTGTATCCTTGGTAAATTCACCTTTTTATAGCCATATATTAAGCTTGTACTAACGTATAGCCTCATCTCTACTCCGAATCATCTGCTTAGCAGCTTGCAAAATCGCATTCACAGACAAACCCTCTTCTTCCAATGCACGCGCTTGTGATGCTTGCAAAACCATCTTGTCACCAATTGCCAATGACTTCAGTTTAATTTGAAGCCCGCCACTTGCAATTTTTAATGCGAGCTGCTGTGCAACAGCTCCAGCTTGAACCGTCTCTTCAATCACTAACAGTTGTCCACTTTGCATAGCTTGGTCTAAAATCATTTTATCGTCCAAAGGTTTCACAGAGCGCACATCGATTACGGCTACATCAATGCCTTCTAATTGCAGCTGATCTGCAGCCTCAAGTGCTATAGATGTCATATTACCTACGCCCGCAATCACTAAGTCACGGCCTTTTCGTAAGGGTTCAGCTCCTGGCAGAGCTGGGCGTAAATTAGGCCTTGAAATCGCCTTATTATACCGCTCACCACCTCTAGGATAGCGGATCACTACAGGTCCATTGCATTGATATAATGCAAAGGTCAACATCTCATATAAGCTATTGTAATCGCTTGGGCATAGAACAGTCAGACCTGGTAAACCGCTTAAGAACGCTAAATCATAAAGCCCTTGATGCGTCTCCCCATCGTCGCCTACTATGCCTGCTCGATCCACACAAAAAACCACATGTAAGCGTTGTAACACGACATCGTGTAAGACTTGATCCAATGCCCGTTGCAAGAAGCTAGAATAAATAGCTACGACTGGCTTCATACCACCTACAGCAAGGCCAGCCGCCATGGTTACGGCATGTTGCTCTGCAATGCCAACATCAAAAAAGCGTTCTGGATAGGCTTTAGAGAACGCATCTAGTCCTGTACCTTGAGCCATGGCTGCAGTTATGGCAACGATATTGGGATCTTCGTGCGCAATCTCCATCAAGCTTTGACTAAATGCTTGTGTATAAGAGGTGCAGTTATATAAAGATAGATTGTCTTGAATGGGTAAGACTTTTTTACTAACGCCAACTTCAACTTCAAACGGTGCTACACCGTGGTATAAACTTGGTTTATGTTCTGCAGGTCTATAGCCACGTCCCTTTTGTGTCAGGACGTGCAAAATAACCGCTTCTTTTTTATCTTTGATAACTTCCAAATACTGATCTAATTCATCTAAATTATGACCATCAATAGGGCCATAATATTTCAAACCTAAAGTTTCAAAGAAACTTTGCTCAACAACAGCTGCACGTCTAAGCAATGTTTTGATGTAGCGTATAAATCGAATAGACGCTTGTCCGATAAATGGTATGTGTTCTAGCAAGCGTTCAATTCTAGACTTCGCTTTTAAGTAGCGTTTATTGACACGGATGGAACCCAAATGCCTCGCTAAGGATCCTACATTGTTATCAATGCTCATCTGATTGTCGTTGATGATTACAAGTATATTGTCATCTGCCTTTATATTATTTAAGGCCTCATAGGCTTGACCACCCGTTAGAGCACCATCACCGATAACGGCAATCGCTTTGCCGGGCTTACTTAATAAGTGCTTAGCTCTGGCAATGCCCACTGCAGCCGAAATAGATGTGCTGGAATGGCCTGTGTTAAACGCATCGGCTAAGCTTTCTTCACGCTTCGGAAAACCAGATAAGCCACCTTCCTTGCGCAGGGTATGGAAAACATCGGCTCTACCAGTCAATAGTTTCCAACTATAGCTTTGGTGACCCACATCCCAAATGACGCGATCGGTATACGCATCGAAACGTTTCAATATAGCAAGTGTTAATTCAACACTTCCTAAGTTCGATGCCAAATGACCACCATTGGTCGAGACCGTTTGAATGATGGTCTCTCTTAATTCTTCTGCTAGCATTTGGAGCTCATCTTCATGCATCGCTTGTAAATCGCGCGAACTGCTTAAGCCATCAATATGCTTGCCCATAGCATGAGCTCCTTTCCTTGTTTCCTATGACTATATTAATAGTCTCGTTCAATTAGCCATTTACTCAGCCAAAGGAAAAAGCCACTATCATATTCTAACATGCTTAGTTCTTGGCAGATGGACTGTGCTTCGTGAAATGACTCATCTAAGTACGCGTTTGCACCATCCAAACCTAAGAGAGTCACAAAGGTAGCTTTGGTATCTCTTTCATCTTTACCTACGGTTTTACCCATGGTCTGGGAATCGGATGTAGCATCTAAAATATCATCCTTGATTTGAAAGGCTAAACCTAAAGCTTGGCCAAAACGATCGAGTAAATCAAAGACTTCTGAATTTGCCTTAGCAAGCTTAGCTGCAGACGTTAAAGCAGCTCTCAATAAAGCTGCTGTCTTTAATGTTTGTAAACGTTTTAAGCGCTCTAAAGAGATGTCTTTGCCTTCACTCTCCAGATCAATGATTTGACCACCGATCATGCCGCTACTGCCTGCATGCTTGGCGATCAAGCTAGCAGCTAAAACACCATCGTTACCAGCTAAATTGGCCGCTCGAAACATCAACTCATACGCACGATTTAAAAGCGCATCGCCTGCAAGAACTGCCACGGCTTCACCGAAGGCTTTATGGTTGCTAGGTTTACCTCTCCTTAAGTCATCGTCATCCATACACGGTAAGTCATCGTGTATTAAAGAATACGTATGAATCATTTCTGTAGCGGCGGCTAAAAGATTGGCAGCGTTTTGATGGGTACCTTTCGGATCTAGCATCTCGTATGCTGCCAGTAGTAATATTGGCCTGATGCGTTTACCACCTGCCAATAGCGAATAAGCCATCGACTCATGCAATGGCTCTTCAATAGCAATATCGTCATCTAAAACTGTTCTTAAATTCGTTTCTACAAACTCTTGATATTGCTTTAAACGTTCACTGTAATGCTTATGCATCATCCATCTCCGGGAAGTCTGCTTCAACGGTTTCACCGTTCGGTGCTACGATCAGCTTTTGAATGGATTGTTCTACTTCATCTAGTTTTAAGCGACATAATCTGGCTAACTCACTGCCTTCCTGGAAGGCTTGAAGCGATTGATCCAAACTTAAGTCACCGGATTCAAGTTGCTTAACCACCTGTTCCAATTGACTCAATGCTTCCTCAAAACTCAGTGATTCTTGATTCTCTAACGTGTTCTTTTGCTTTTCGTCTGCCATAACAATCTCCTTTAAGCATTTAGCTTTTATCTAAGCGCTTAGCTTTTTTCTTTATGTATCTCGTCAATCGTAGCTTCTAGTCGACCATCTTGCATATGTAAATCTACTTTAGCACCACGCTTCGCCTGATCGACGGATACCAAGGCTTTACCTTTGTCATCAATGACTAGGCCATAACCGCGCCCTAAAACTTTTAGTGGACTAAGTGCATCTAGTTTTGCAGATGCGCTGCCTAATCTATTTTTAATATCTGAGTACAGTTTAGTGCTGCTGTTGACAAGTTTGATCTCCAACAGATCTAAGTACTGAGCCCTTGTCTCTACCATGTTCAATGGGTTCGTCAATACTTGGCTCTGTGTAAGTCGATCTAAATACAGTCGCCTTTGTTTAATGATTTCTTGCGGGTCTTTTAACTGCCTGGATTCACTTAAGCGATTTAAACGTTCTTTGGCTAAATTGAAACGGCCTAATAAAATCTTGCCTAATTGTTCTTCTCTCAGTTTAATCTGAGATTCTAAGCGCTCATATTCAGGCATGACCAATTCTGCAGCTGCAGATGGTGTAGGAGCTCTTAAGTCTGCGACAAAGTCACAGATGGTAAAGTCTGTTTCATGCCCTACTGCAGAAACTACAGGAATCCTACTTTGTGCAACTGCTCTTGCTACCGCTTCTTCATTAAACGGCCACAAGTCTTCGATGGAGCCACCACCACGCCCGATGATGATGACATCAATGTCATCTCTTTGATTCATCAAGGTCATTGCTTCAACCAGTGATGGTGCAGCTAGATCACCTTGAACGGATGCAGGGATTAAGAGTAATTCAAAGTGTGGGTTGCGTCTTCTCAAGACATGGATGATGTCTCTAATGACAGCACCACTAGGGCTTGTAATCACACCAATCTTACGTGGTAGGAAAGGAATCGGCCGCTTCCTTGATTCATCAAAAAGGCCTTCTTCTTGAAGTTTTATCTTCAAAGCTTCAAAGGCCTGGTACAGTTGACCTAAGCCTTCCATACGCATACTGGTGACTTGCAATTGGAATTGTCCGCTCTTGCTGTAATAGTCTGCCGATGCATGTAAGATGACGGATTGACCATTCTTAGGGACAAAATCCAAGCGATTCGCGTATTGCGAGAACATTACACAAGCAACTTGTGCATCTTTGTCTTTTAAGGAAAAGTAACAGTGGCCAGAGCTGTAACGCTTAAAATTAGACAGCTCACCGACAACATACATGCTCTTTAACGGATCCAAGCTCTTTACCACTCGGTTCACGTAAGTATTCAAGCGACTGACGGTGATCAGGTCCATTTCAGCCATTTAGCTCCTCCTCTTCTATGAGATGAATGGTTTCCTCTACTAGCTCTTCTTCATCTAAATCGACCCCTTCATCTGCTAAGTCTTCTTTAACGAGATCCTCTTCTTTTGGTTTTTCTAGTTTTGCCAAAATACCATTAATATACGATCTAGATTCAGGTGCAGAGAAGCGTTTTGCAAGTAAAACAGCCTCATTGATACTGACATTTAAGGGAACGTCTTGCTTGAATAAAATCTCAATGGCAGCAATCCTCAAAATAGCTAAATCTACTTTAGGTAAGCGTTCCTTGGTCCAATCCTTTAAGTAAGGTGTAAACGATGCATCCACATCCTCTAGCTTAAAGCGAAAGGTACTGGCGATCTCTTTTATATAGGCTAGATCTTCTTCCGAATAATGGACTTGTCTATCCTCATCGTGGTAATCATCCATATGGTTGAAGAACTCACCGATTTGCTGTTCAACATCATCCTCTTGTATGCTCAATTGATATAACAACTGAAACGCACGCTCTCTGGCGTCTTTGCGACTCATGTTTTCCTCCTGTGGTTACGAATTAATACGTTTATCTAAAGCGGCCGGGTGGAAATAAACGATCCAACAAACGATGGAAAGATTCAGTATCGCTAAAGAACTTCACTCCAAGTATGTACCCGCCGATGGTTAGTAAAATAATGAATATGGTTTTAAGGATACCAAAAATAACAAGCAGCAAGGCCAATACAAAGCCAGCTGCTGCTCCAATTAAGCTTGCATCTTTACCTCTTAACAGATTAATAATGGGCTTAAATAGCTGCTTCATAGAGAATGCTCCACTTTGGCTCCAATCAATTCAACACGATTTACTTTGACTTGAACTTCGCCAACAGGAATACCTGTATAACGCTCAATGTCTTTTTTAACTCGATCCTGAATTTTAGCCATTTGAGAGGGAATTTCAACATCAGAGTACAATACAACAATTAAGATAATTAATAGTTTTTGTTCCTTATTTTGTGAGATGCGAGCCTTCGCTGATTTCACACCTGCTTGTGCAGCTTTTGAACTATTCAAAGCAATGTTTTCTAAGGCTTCTACCCCGATATCTATTTCACCAATTTCAGTTGTGACAACCCTAGATTTAGCAAGGCGTCCTGTCGACAGAGCATAAACGATACTAGCGACAGATAAAATAAATAAGGTGATTAATATGATATAGGCTAATAAAGAGGCCATAGGATTACGTGAGATATGCTGGAGTAACTCAATGAAGTCAACACCCCAGATTGGATTCATCACCTGCAAGAACAACAGGAGTGATCCTATCGCTACAATTCCAGAAAATACGATTAAGAAAAATCTGACCAGTCTGCGCATTAATGCTCCTCTCGCATGATGATGTCCTTGACATATACATCAACAGCATCTACTACAAGCCCTGTGTACTTCTCTACATCGGACTTTACATTTTCTTGAATATCCCAAGCGATCTCTGGTACGATCTGGCCAAAGTAAATCACAGGATAAACCGTGATCGTGATCATCTCATCGGACTCTTCTTGAAAAAATACCTGGACACCCAGGCCTTCATGCTCATAACCGAAAGCAGCTTTAATGACAGCAGCACCACCAGCATCTAGTCTTGCGACACCTGGTGTTTGCAAAGCTGCTTCGGCGGCGTATTGAGCAATAAACCCTTGGGACATGGATCGCCTTCCCCTGGGTGCTGTCTGAATATATTCAGGCATTCATACTATCCTAATCTACAATTTGCAGTTTATGCACGCTCCATGTATTCACCGGTACGAGTATCAATCTTAACGATCTCACCTTCGTTGATGAACAGTGGAACTTTAATGGTTGCACCGGTCTCAACCGTTGCAAGCTTTGTTGCGTTTTGGGCTGTATCACCCTTGACACCTGGCTCTGTTTGCGTGATTTCTAGTTCTACAAAGATAGGCAACTCAACTGTGAATACTTCACCTAAATGGCTCACTACTTTACATACAGTATTTTCCTTTAGAAGATCCACTGCATCACCAATGACACTTTCCATCATCGGAATCTGCTCGTAGTTCTCCACGTCCATAAAGTAATACAGATCGCCATCTTTGTAGAGGTATTGCATATCCCTACGCTCTAAACGCGCTTCTTCGAACTTGTCATTCGGGCTAAAGGAATGCTCCACTGTAGCACCTGTCTTGACATTTCTATACTTGGTACGGACAAAGGCAGAACCTTTACCTGGCTTAACATGCTGGAACTCTACCACTTGAAACACAGCATTATCCATCACGAATAATGATCCATTTCTAAACTCACTTGCTGAAATCATCTAAATACCTCCACTCATAACGCCTCTTACGGCTAAAAACCGTTCAATACTATAGCACTTTCTACTCCAGTTTACCAGATTCTATAACGCTATTGTAGACTAGAGCACACGCAGCGATTTATCTGACTGGGTCAATATTTCAATCCCATCCGCTTTGATGATAACTACATCCTCGATACGTACACCGCCTAAGCCTGCAAGGTAAATGCCAGGTTCAATAGTCATTAGGCAATTTTCTGGTAATTTTTCAGAAAAGAGTTGGGATAGTCTTGGTGACTCATGAATGTCTAGTCCTAAGCTGTGACCAGTACTATGGGTGAAATGAGCGCCGTACCCTGCATCGTCAATAACTTTTCTAGAGAGCATATCACCTTCAACACCGCTTAAACCTGCTTTTAAATCACGCTCACAAGCAAGGTTTGCTTCTAAAACAATCTTATATACTTCTTCCATCTTTGGATCAACAGCACCAACAAAGACGGTTCTGGTCATATCCGAGCAATACCCTTGATAGACAGCACCAAAATCCATGACGATCGTATCACCATATTCAATAACCTTATCGGACGCAACACCGTGCGGCATAGCAGAGCGGTAGCCAGACGCAATAATTGTTTCAAAAGAAGGACCTTCTGCACCTAATAAGCGCATCTGATGTTCCAAGTAAGCTGCTACATAAGCTTCAGTAACGCCTACTTTAATCTCAGGAAGCGTTCTCTCCCAGGCAAGGTCAGCAATCCGTACTGCTTCTTTAATGGCGTTTAGCTCTAAGTCATCTTTCACGACACGCAGCTTTGTAAAGATATTGCTCGCTGTTAATAGTTCAACGTCCATATCAATTAACAAACGCTCCAAAGACCTTAAATTTGCCCAAGTGATATCTTGTTCTTCTAAACCTAAGCGCTTTACATCTAATTCACGAATGGCTCTTACCGCTGCTTGGAATAAGCCTGGAACTTCACGTACATCAAAACCAAGGCATTGTTCTTTTGCCTGTTCTGTATAGCGGCTGTCCACAAAAATAATTTTACTAGTTCTCGTCAGTAAAATGACACTTGTAGAACCGGTAAAACCAGCCATATATCTTGAGTTTTGCCTAGATGTTAGTAAAACTCCATCTTGTCCTTCTGCTTCCATTTGTTCTACAAATAAGTCAAAACGCCTGTCCAGTGCAGCCTTTAGTGCCTGTTCTTCTTTCATAAGATCCAATCTCTTTCTTCTATACGAATCCATTTAGTGAATAAATGGATTTCCAT
>CAYXVJ010000045.1:0-13533 GCA_964468675.1 uncultured Oscillospiraceae bacterium | reverse complement strand
ACCAGCTATAACCCTTGTAACTACAGTGTTACGAGGGTTTAGCTTTATCTTCTCATATGAACTTGACAATGAACAGTCTACTTTGTATTCTATTCTTATGTTTTGAGACGCGTCAATCGTATCCGATCAGGCCAGAGAAACTGTTCACTTGTATCCTTTGGATCAATAGGCTGGAAGACAGTAACTGATGGTGATGGACGTACCAGCTCAATTTGATTTTGATTAATAATTTAGTCTAAGCGCTCTCGATAGAGAGAAGCAGGGTGGAACCGCGGGTACTCCTCACTCGTCCCTCTCATGGCAATTTGCTGCCAGGGGAGGTTTTTTATTTTTTGAAAGAAGAGGCATATGACATGAATGTAATTTTGAAGAACGGCGACCGTGTTGAAATAAATGATGGCGCTAGTGTTCTAGACTTGGCCAAGCAAATTAGCGAAGGACTTGGCAGAGTCGCATCCGGTGCAGTAGTGAACGGAGAATTAGAAGACTTACGCTATCCTTTAAAAGAAGGTGACGAGGTTAATATTGTTACCTATGACAGCGAAGAAGGAAAACAAGTCTTCTGGCACTCAAGCGCACATATCTTAGCTCAAGCAGTGAAGCGCTTGTACCCAGAAGCTAAGCTTGCGATTGGGCCACCCATCGATAACGGTTTTTACTATGACATTGATATTGACGGTGGATTTGAAGAGGACGACCTGGAGAAGATCGAAGCTGAAATGAAAAAGGTTGTCAAAGAGAACTTGCCAATCGAGCGCTTTGAACTACCTAGAGATGAAGCTTTAAAGCTTTGTGAAGAGATGAATGAACCTTATAAGGTTGAACTCATCAATGACTTACCTGAAGATGAAGTCATCTCCTTTTATAAGCAAGGTGAGTTTACAGATCTCTGTGCAGGCCCTCATATCTTGAGCACAAAGCCTGTCAAGACTTTTAAGCTAACTTCACTTGCTGGCGCATACTGGCGTGGTTCAGAGAAAAATAAGATGCTTACACGTATCTACGGTATCAGCTTCCAGAAGAAAGCAGAATTGGATGCCTATTTAGAGCGCTTAGAGCAGGCCAAAGCACGTGACCACCGTAAGATTGGTAAAGAGATGGGCTTATTTGCCTTAATGGATGAGGCTCCTGGTTTCCCATTCTTCTTACCAAATGGTATGAAGCTACGAAATGCACTCCTAGACTACTGGCGAGAGATCCACGTTCGTGAAGACTATGAAGAGATCAATACGCCACTTATTATGTCTAGAAACCTTTGGGAACAATCCGGCCACTGGGATCACTATGAAGAGAACATGTACACGACTAAGATCGATGAAGGTGACTATGCGATCAAGCCGATGAACTGTCCTGGATCGATTCTAGTCTATAGAAACAGTGCTCATTCTTATCGTGACTTCCCGCTACGTATGGCTGAAATTGGTCTTGTCCATCGTCATGAGAAATCAGGTGCCTTACATGGCTTAATGCGTGTTAGAAGCTTCAACCAAGACGATGCTCATATTTATTTAACTCCTGAGCAAGTGAAGCCAGAGATTAAAAACGTTGTGGCCATGATTGATGAAGTGTATAAGAAGCTTGGCTTTACCTACCACATCGAGCTATCTACAAAACCAGAAGACAGCATGGGTACAGAAGAGGATTGGGAGAACGCAACTACCGCTTTGGAAGAAGCTTTAGTGGAGCTAGGGCTCAAGTATAAAGTGAATCCAGGCGATGGTGCCTTTTATGGTCCAAAGATTGATTTCCACTTAGAAGATACCATTGGTCGTACCTGGCAGTGTGGAACGATTCAATTAGACTTCCAGATGCCACAACGCTTTGATATTGGCTATATCGGTAAAGACGGAGAACGTCATCACCCGATTATGGTCCACCGTGTGCTCTTTGGTTCCATTGAGCGTTTCATTGCGATCTTGATCGAGCAATTTGCAGGTAAGTTCCCTCTATGGCTCGCACCTGAGCAAGTACGTGTTATGAGCATATCTGAGAAACACGAAGACTATGCCTCTAAAGTCGCCAAAGCATTAAAGGATGCAGGCATCCGTGTGAGCTTCAACGATAAAAATGATAAGATAGGGTATAAGATTCGCCAAGCCCAACTTGAGAAAGTTCCCTACATGCTCGTTATCGGTCAAAAGGAAGAAGAGGAAGACAAGGTCTCCGTTCGTACCCGTGATGAAGGGGATCAAGGATCCATGGACTTGAACGATCTGATTAAAGATCTAAGAGAGAAGATTGATACACGTGAACTCTGATTTTAAACACAATCCATTAGATGAGCTCCAAGAGCATCTGGCCCCTGAACAGGGTCCAGATGCCGGGGGCTTTTTTCTTTTACCTGAAGAAGAACCTTTATTAGAAGGTGACGTTTTAGATCCACAAGCGACATCCATTCAATTGTCTGGTGACAGCACTGAGCATCTACCAGATGGTCTAGATGTTGCAACGACTGCAGGTGAGATTTTACTTGCCAATGGTGCTGAGATTTTCAGAGTCCAAGATACGATGAATAGAATTTTGCAATCTTATGAAACAGAACCATTTAATGTTTTTGTTATTTCGAATGCGATAATGGCGAACGTTGAACGCGGTGGACAAGCTAAAAGTGCTGTTATTCGTTACATTCCTTTAGGTCCAAATCATTTAGGGCGTGTGGCCAAAGTCAATGCCATATCTAGGCGAATTACTGCGGGCGAACTTAATGCAGCAGATGCATTAAAGGCATTAGAAGAGGTACGCTATAGCGATGACACGACTATTTTAATCCGTGCAGCTGCGACTGCTATTGGTAGTGCTGGCTTTGCGATTTTGGTCGGTGGTACATGGTATGCGTTTGCGATTACCTGTATTACATCCTTCTTGCTCTATTATTTCATGGCCTTTTTAGAGCGTTTTGCTGTAGCCAGAATTATGACCAATATCTTAGGTGCTATGTTTGTATCCACCTTGGCTTTGTTCATTGTTAAAGGGATAGAAATAAGCCTTCCTGGAGTGCCTATAGATTTTAGTAACGTCATCATCGGCTCAATTATGCAGCTAGTCCCTGGTATGTCACTCACAACAGCCGTACGAGAAATATTAAATACAGACTATCTCTCAGGTGTCATCAGAACGATTGATGTCATTACGCTTGGCTTTGGCATTGCCTTTGGTGTTGCGATAAGCCTTTGGTTGATCCAACCGCTATTAGGGGTAGGTGCTTAGTATGTGGGATATCATCTTACAAATATTGATGTCAGCCATAGCCAGCCTTGGTTTTTCAGCCTTCTACAGGGCGCCAAGGTCTGAGTATCTATACTGTGGTATTGGTGGCGCACTTTGTTGGGCAGTTTATGTGTTGACTCAGCATTTTGGTGCTGCAGAAGTGGTTGCTGTCTTTTGCTCTGCTGTTGTGGTATCAATACTGGCTAGAGTCTTTGCAAAGAGACGGCGTACACCTGTAACGGTATTCTTAGTTGCGTCTATATTCCCACTTGTTCCTGGAGCATACATCTATTACACCGTTTACTATTTACTGAATAATGAGTCAAGCTTATCAGCAGCGTATCTAAGACAGACCTTTACGACTGCTATCGCCATTGCCTTTGGCATAATGATCGTAACATCATTTCCGGCGTTCAAGCGTAAGCGTGAAGTGCCCGACAAAAAATAGAAGGTTCGTATGGAAAAGCGTTTCTTACGAGAACTGGAAGTGTCTAGCATAGGCTACGGTTGCATGGGTTTAAGCCATGGATATGGGCCTATACCTGAAGAAAACGAATCCATTCGACTTATTAGAAAAGCCTATGAGGAAGGCTGTACTTTCTTTGATACAGCAGATGGCTATGGCCAAGGTCATAACGAAAGCTTGGTGGGACAGGCCTTAAAACCGATACGCCAAGAAGTTGTTGTTGCCACAAAGTTTCGTGTACCTACTGAGGCTAAGACAACGGTTTTTGAGGAGATTGAAAGCCGTTTAGACAAGTCTTTAAAGAGGCTTCAGATGGATACGGTAGATTTATATTATTGGCATCGCTTAAATCCAGACATTCAAATTGAAGACGTATCCCATGCTATGCAAAGGCTTATTGATAAAGGGAAGATCCGCACATGGGGCTTATCGCAATGTTCAGAAGAAGAACTAAGATTAGCCAATAGCGTTACACCTGTAACAGCTGTACAAAGCGAGTACTCCTTGATGGAGCGCATGTTTGAAAAAGACGTAGTACCAGCTTGTAAAGCTTTGAACATTGGTTTTGTACCCTTTAGTCCCTTAGCAAGTGGTTTCTTATCCGCTAAATACAGTAAAGAAGAACAATACACTGGCGATGACGTAAGGCGCGTCATTACACGCTTTCAAGATGAAAATATAGAACGAAATCAAGCTCTATTGGATTTATTGCATCGCATAGCAAACGATTTAGGAGCAACTACTGCCCAAGTCTCCCTTGCTTGGATTCTCAAAAATGAGAATTTTATTGTGCCCATTCCCGGTATGAGGCGAGACGAGCGAATCATAGAGAACTTTGGGGCAAGCAAAGTGAAGATCAGTGATGAGGCATTTCGCGCTATTGAAGACGAGTTGAAGTTAATCGATATACACGGGAATCGCACGGATCAAGACATTGCTAAGTTAAGAGAAATAGACTAGATAGAACGATTTAGATTTCATTTTATGACTTGTGATCCACTAGTGTTGCCATATTGATCGGTCAGATAGACGATGTGCTCATCAATAATAGTTGTTTCTGATGTGGGTTCAAGCTGGCTTTTATCATCTGAAAAGTCATATTCATAAGTCGTCTCGCTAGGTATTGCCTCTAGGATTGGATCTTCAATCTTATTGAACTGATAGCTGCCGATTTGACCGTAAGAAAAGGATAGATAGAGTGCTGCCAATAAGATGGGAAGGAAAACGATGTTTGCCAAGAGACGAAGACGCTTTGCACGCTTACTGGTCTCATCTTTTTGGTATAAGTGCTCAACTCTCTTTTTCAAGCTAGAGTAAGCAGATGAGAAACCTAGATCCAATGTAAATGCAGCTGCAAGCTTTGCTTTAGATTGGCTTTCTTGTCCTACTAAAACTTTGGCGTAGTCTTGGCGTAAGTCTTTGCCGAAGACGTCTAATGTAAAGGCATCGGCTGCCAGTTCAGCGTCGTGTTTAGAACAGATGACTGCTAGCCAAATGAGGGGATTGTACCAGGCAAAGATCAATATTGTTATCCTAAGCATGTTCCAAATGAAGTCTCTTTGTTTTAAATGACCATATTCGTGTGCGATGATGAAGTCTAGCTCTTGTTTACTTTTCGTGTTTACAAAGGATGAAGGCAGATAGATTAAAGCTTTTGATCCAATGCCTATTGTTAGAGCACCATCGATACGATCTGATTCATAGACTAGCTTTGAATTAAAATAGGGTAGAGGTTTTCGACTCCATTTTAAGTCTTGTAAGCTGCAATAATTTTTAACTATCGTGAATACAAGTAAGACCACACTGATAAGTACGTAGATGAAGAGCATGAAGGAATTTAGGCTTAGCGTATCTTCTATCAAGTGATTAGACACAGTAAAGTTAATTAGCACATCTTGTCCGATTGCGTCATTTAAAGAAGATCCGTTAAAATACAAGCTTTGAATATGAGGCCCTGGTAGGAAACGGATGGGTATGAGGATTCTTATAAGTGGCAAGAGCCAAAGCTTATACCTTGTTTTAGCACTCAACTGTTTTTGAAAAGCAGCACGAATGACTAGTACGAGTAAGATTAAAAGGCAAGGTTGCCACCAAAAGTCTAAGAGCTCTAGCAGTAGATTCACCTTTTAATCCTCGCTTTCTAGTTTCTCGATTAAGCTTTGGAGGGCATCTTGTTCAGCATCACTTAATTTCTTCTCAGGTGAGAAGTATGAGACATAGTCAAAAAGAGAGCCACGATGCACTTTTTCGATAAAGCTCATCGTTTCAGCCTTTACCGCTAGCTCTCTAGAGACAAGCGGTACATATGCTTTGATCTTATTCTTTGGGTCTTCTTTGATGGCTCCTTTATTCTCCAAGCGGTTTAAAAAACTGATTACGGTATGACGTTTCCACTTTGTCTTAGGTGTTAGTATATCTGTTAGTTCACGGACGGTTAGGGGAGACTTATCCCACAATGCTTCCATTATTTTCCATTCTGCATCGGTGATATTCATCTTTTATCCCTCCCGTTTTGCTGTGTTTCTTCTAGAAGCTGTACTTCAATGGCTGTATCTTGATCTATAGCTTTTGATTCTTCTCTCGTGATGTAATGAGGACGCTTCTTGGTCTCCATGTATGTCTTCGCTAGGTATTGACCGAGTATACCGATACAGAGCAATTGAATGCCGCCAATGAATAATATGATGGAGGCGGTAGATGGCCAGCCGCTTACAGGATCGCCCCAGATCCAGGTGCGGATGACAATAAGGATGGTGAAGAAGATGGATAAAAGGAACATAATCAGCCCTGTGACGGAAGCGAGTGCTAAAGGTGCTGTTGTAAAGGCTGTGAACGCATCAAAGGAGTAGAGAAGAAGTTTCCAAAACGACCATTTTGTCTCACCATCCACACGCTCTACGTTCTCATACTCTAGCCATTTGGTATGAAAGCCTACCCATGAGAATAAGCCTTTGGAGAAGCGGTTACGTTCTTGCATGCTTAAAATGGCATCCACCATAGGGCGCCTCATCATGCGGTAGTCTCTTGCCCCATCTACAAACTCTACATCAGACATGCGATTAATCAGCTTATAAAAGAGACGGGCGAAAAAAGATCTGATCTTGGGCTCACCATGTCTAGTGACACGCCTTGCTGCCACACAATCAATATCTTCATCTGTAAGGGTACTAAGCATTGTTGTTAAGAGTTTTGGAGGATCTTGCATATCAGCATCCATGATGACGACTAAATCACCTTTGGATTTTTCAAGTCCTGCCAAGATTGCGCCTTCTTTACCGAAGTTTCTAGAAAAGGAGACGTATTGAACGCGTATATCATTTTGCCTTAAGTCCTTGATGACCTTTAAAGTCTGATCTTTTGACGCGTCGTTTACAAAGATCATTTCCACCTTGATATCACTAGGAAATGATTTTTCTTCTTCGATTAATGCTTCATACAAGTGAGGTAAGGCTTTTTCCTCATTAAAGCAAGGTACCACAATACTAAGTAATGTCATCTGAAATCTACCTTTCTTAAAACTAAAATCCAATCATCGATTTTATAGTCTTCGACCCAACCAGTTTCTAATAGCTCATCGATTTGAGCTGAATATGTCTCACTAAGTTCATGTCTTATATCATAAAGGTAATAGTCTCCTGGTGTTTGATCCGCATCCTTACTGTTTTCGTAACCTAAATCAAAGAGATAAGGTCTACTCGATACATTCGTTGTTAGGAAGGTTGTTGCCCTTACTACAGCATGCTCTGGAATCTCATCTAAGACCTCATGTACACGTTTTAGCTCAGCTTTATTCATGATTACATAGCGCAGCGCTTCACCTCTTACTGTATATAATTGTATCGATATTAATATGGATGAGACAAGGCTTAAGCTGATCGCAGCCGCAAGCATTAGCTTTTTGGTCCATTGCCACTGCTTTCGAACGGCCTCTTTTGTATCGTCAGCTTCTATTCTCCTTAAGTGATCAGCCCAAAAGAGCAAGCTTAAGTAAAACAAGATGGTCCCTGTACCATAGTGGTATTGAAATCTGATGTTGTGTAAGTAAGCATAGCTGCTGATTAGGTTCATGGCTAAAAAAGGAAAGAGCAGGATCAAGCGCCTAGGGTTTTGTCGTTGCAAAAGTGGTGTAAAGCCTAAGGGCAATAACATCTGTAAGAGGTAAGGCCATTTCTCAAGATTGAATACTTGCGAGAGGAAGTAAGCTGGCGATAAGAGTAAGGTTGGTAGTGCACCAATTAAACCTAGATTTGGGAATGCAGATACATTAGGGAATCTAGATGCTGCTAGTGTTCCGTCACCACTGTTCTTGAGGTAAGCTAGCTCTAGGATAAAGACAATTAAAGGTACTATGGTGACAAATAAGCCTTCTTTAATCCGCTTGATGGATAGGCAATAGAGGCCAATGAAGAATAGATAGATGACGACATCTTCTTTTACTGCCATGACTAATATTGTTGAAAGTAGTAGTCCTAAAAAATGTTTCTTTTCTAGTGCATAAAAGAGCCATAAAAGTAATGGTGCTAAGAAGCAATTCTCATGTAGGTCAAACATACTACTGCCGTTCAAAGCTGGTAAGAAGAAGTAGATACAGCTAAAGATAACTTGCATGGTAGGTGTAAATTTGAATGCCTTCATGAGTAAAAGCAGTGGGATGATGCCGCTAGCGACGACCAATATCTGTAAGACTTGTAAGGTCTCTGGACTTGGGAATAAACGATAAAATGGTAACAGCAAATAGAATATAGGTGAGACGTGGACAGCCATATGAGATAGAGAATGACTTCTTTCCAGTGTGGTGACCATAGTTCCATCAGTTTTCATCTGATAGAACATTTGTGAGAAGAGGCCATGGTCGTATGTAGGTGTCCGAAAGCCGTAGACTCTTGCCGTCATGATAAGGCTCATAACTGTAATTTGTAAGAGTCCAATACATACGATAAGGATAAGTGTTTTCTTCTTTAAAGGGATGTGATCTCGAGAGATATCTGGTGCATGAAAGGGTTTGGTAAAGCTATAGTATATGAGGAGTAGCCAGATCAAGAAGATACCCAAAGCAAGGTAGATATCTGCTTTACTCAGTACAAAAAGGGTATAGATGAGTCCACCTGCTAAGGCTATAAATAAGGGCTTGATCTTGACGATGAGTAAAGCTGATGACAAAAATACTCCAATACCAAAGCTTATGAGATAGATGGTCCAGGATAGTTCTTTGATTGCATCCAAGTCATTGATGGAAAAATGATGTGCATATTGAGGAAGCATTACTGCAGTTGATGCGAGCAAGCAAGAAAAGATGAGCACTGCTAGCATGCATTGTACAAGAAAGAGTAGTTTCGATTGCTTTTTTACTTTCATTTCGCGTATCCTGACTTCCAATCTATTTTGTAGGCAGATGTCTACGAGAAGGATAGCACTCAGCATTGGCTTTGTCTACAGTCAATTGTTATATCTAGAGCGATGATTGCACAAATATTTTTCAAGATGTGTAGCTTGGGACATGCTCTGTAATGCGTAGCTCTTTTAAACCACTAATATTCTAGTGCAGACAAATGATACATATGGATCAAGCTCCTTATTGCTTGTTTCATATTTTATGTTTTGCTGGTCTCAAAAGGCAATTTTGACGGCTCAGGTATTGGGATCTGGAGGGTACTATCTTTAGCGATCCCTATCAATGCGATTGTTGGTGCTTACAAAAACCAGACTGGAATAGCGCTTAAGAAGAACTGATCTAAGAGGCAATCTTAAAAAGTTATTATTTATCTCTTCAAGATGTCTTTAACATTGGATAGTTTAGATGAAGTCTCATATTCGACAGGGCTTCTATAAATGTGGTAGAATTGAGCGGATGTTTAGTTAAAGTTAATTTATATGGAGGTATGTTTCATGTCCAAATTGCTAGGTAATGCCATCTTTGGCCAATCCGGTGGACCGACATCGGTTATCAATGCGAGTGCAGCCGGAGTGTTCACAGAAGCATTGAAGCACGGAGATGTTATTAAGAAAGTTTATGGCGCTGCCCACGGTATTAAGGGTATCTTAGACGAAGTCTTTTATGACATGGGTGAAGAAGATCCTAAGGAGCTCGAATTGCTCAAGACAACACCATCGTCTGCACTAGGTTCTGTCCGTTATAAACTCGCTGATCCAAAAGAAGATGATACAGATTACAAGCGTTTACTAGAAGTATTCAAGAAGTATGATATCCGTTATTTCTTCTATAACGGTGGTAATGACTCAATGGATACCTGTAACCGCATTTCTAAGTTCATGCAAGAAGCAGGCTACGAATGCCGCGTGATGGGTGTACCAAAGACCATCGATAACGACTTGTATGGCACAGACCACTGCCCAGGTTTCTCGTCTGCAGCAAAGTATATTGCTACAGCAACCATGGAAGTGTATCAAGACGCTCGTGTTTATGACACAGGCCAAATTACAGTCTTAGAAGTCATGGGTCGTAATGCTGGTTGGTTAACCGCAGCTACTGCTCTTGCAGCACATAAGGGTTCAGGCCCAGATCTCATCTACTTACCAGAAGTAGACTTCGATTTCGACAAGATGTTAGCAGACGTTAGACGCATCTATGAGCAGACTGGTAAAGTTATCGTTGCTGTTTCAGAAGGTGTGAAGACTAAGGAAGGTAAGTACATTCCTGAGCTCGTTGGCGAAGTTGAAGTAGACGCTTTCGGCCACAAGCAAATGGGTGGTACAGCCTCTGTTCTAGCTGACTACTTGAAGGAGAAGACCGGTGCCAAAGTTCGTGGTATTGAGTTCTCACTCTTACAGCGTTGTGCATCACACTTAGGTTCTAAGTCTGACGTAGAAGAAGCATTCAATTCTGGTGCAGAAGCCGTTAAGGCAGCATTAGATGGTAAGTCCGACTTTATGGTCGCACTTAAGCGTGTATCTAGTGTTCCTTACGAGGTAGAGTACATTCTCTTACCATTAGATAAGGTTGCTAACTACGAGAAGAAGGTACCACGTGAGTGGATCAATGAAGAAGGTAACTTCGTCAATGAGCAGTACATCGAGTATGCACTACCATTGATTTCAGAAGATTCAGCACCACCAAAGGAAGATGGCTTGCCACGTTTCGCACGCTTGAAGAAGGTACTTGCTACAAAATAATTTTTGATAGTAGAACATAAAATATTGAGGCCATGTGGATCTTACAAGAGATACACATGGCCTCAATTTTGTATAAAATTAAACATGTATGCGACTTACTTGATTTAAAACGCATATTTCATTCAAGTTACATTAAAAGAGGAGATCCTCATCTTCTTCATGTGAGGAACTGTTGCCTGTGCCTTCGTCCTCATGATGGAATAAGACATTGCCAAAATCAACACTAGATGCTCCATATTTTTCTTGTATCTTCTTTAATGCTTCTTCAATTTCAGGCGCACGTTTATCTCTAGCACTTCTTTCTTCCATCCAGTCAAATAAGCTTGGCTGCCAAGATTCTCCTTCATGGATTAAGGAGCTTACGCTAATGCCAAGTGCGCGCAGAGGTAATCGAAAGTCTTCATGAGCTTCTAATAGCCACATGGCTTCACTATATAATTCCTCCGTGGATAAAATGTGTTTTTTAAGCATGCGCTGTCTAGTCTTGTCTTGAAAGTTCATGTCACGAATAAAGATATGGACGGTCTGGCCGCGTAAACCTTTTTCTTTTAACCTTCGATTCACTTCTTCAGCGATTAGGCGCATGGGCAGTTTAGCTTCTTCTAAATTCTTTACATCTTTGGCAAAGGTACGGCTGACACCTACGGATTGCCTTGGCTTTTGCTCATCTAAAGACAAGACTTTAGCATCGTCTTCGCCTCTTGCCATCTGTCCTAAAAGAGGACCGGACTTACCGAGAAGCGACGATAGAAAGGTATTTTCTGCAGCAGCTAATTGACCAATCGTTTGGATACCTGCTTCACCTAAGCGTTTTTGACTCACTGGTCCCACATAGAGTAGTCTACCTACGTTTAAAGGCCAGACAATATCTTTAAAGTTTGTTCTACTAATGACTGTAATGGCATCTGGTTTTTTATAGTCGCTGCCCAATTTAGCATAGCTCTTATTCCACGATACACCAATGGAGACCGTGAGACTTAACTGCTTATAAATTTCATCGCGTACAACATTGGCCATGCGTAAACCTGCTGTAAGCCAGTGTTCATTCTCTTTGATATGCTCTGTCAGATCTAGCCAAGATTCATCAGGACCAAAGCTTTCAGCGTGGAGTGTTAAGCCGAGATAGATCTCCATGGCTTTTTTAGAATACTGTGCATAGACGTCGTGATGAGGGGGTAGGACGATTAAACTTGGGCATTTACGATTGGCTTCGAAGAGGGATTCACCGGTGATGATGTTGTAGCGTTTGGCGATTTCGTTTTTAGCGAGAACAACACCACGACGTTTTTTAGCATCGCCACCAACAACTACAGGTGAATTTTGCAGCTCAGGGTGGCCAAGTAACTCTACTTGAGCATAAAAACTATTGATATCTACATGCAAAATCAAGCGATCTGTCATAATTTTAAACTCTCATCGTAATCTAATCTAATGCTAAGGATCAATCTGTTATAATTATACAATGACTGAGAAAAAGTTGCCTCATACTTGAAAGGAGAGTATACATGTCAAATCAATGGAATCCTTTCGGGCAGAACCCGGGCAGACCAGATGGTGGAGGACAGCCACAAAATCCGTGGCCACCTAAGCGTCCTCGCACTACACAATCAGGTCCACCCAAATGGTTTAAGTACTTGAAGTTCTGGCCGGTCGCTGTAATCGTGATTGCCATCTTGTGGATTGTAGCAACAAGCTTTTATACCGTAGCTGAATACGAACAAGCTGTTGTCACCACATTCGGTCGTTATACGAACACTGTAGGAGCAGGTCTCAATTGGAAATTACCTTTCCCTATACAAAAAGCTGAGATCTTGCCTGTGAATCGTACCCAACGATTGGAATTAGGTTATCACCAAAACCCAGATGGATCTTACACCTCAGATGAGGAAGATTCGATGATGATTACAGGAGATTTAAACGTCGTAGCCATCGACTTCTTCGTCGAATGGAAAATCGCAGATCCCGTCAGCTATCTCTTTAACTCGGAAGAACCTGATAAGATCTTAAGGAGCATGCTCCAAAGTTCAGTGCGTTCTGTCGTCGGTACCAGAAACATCGATGATGTATTAACGACAGGTAAAGTAGAGATTCAAGTTGATGTCCAAGAGTTGTTAACAGAGAAAATTGATGCCACCAATCTTGGTATTCAGATCTTAGACGTAAAAATCAACGATTCAGAACCACCAACCGAAGAGATCTCAAGGGCATTCCGAGAAGTCGAGAACGCTAAACAACAAAAAGATACGATGCTCAATCAAGCTATACAGTATCAAAATTCTGAGATGCCCGCCGCAAGGGCTTTGGCTGACCGTATTGTTAGGGAAGCAGAAGCATCTAAGGATGTACGTATCAATGAAGCTTTTGGTAATCGTGAACGTTTCTTAGCGATCTACAACGAGTACCAAAACTACCCTGATATCACACGTTCTAGAATGTACTTAGAAGCGATTAGGAGCATCTTACCTGGTGTAACGGTTTATGTGGATAACGGCAGTGGCACACAAACCTTATTACCATTAGCACCAACCTGAAGTGTACCAACTTCCACGCTTTGCTGCCTAGACTTGCTAATAAGATATAGTCTATATATTTGATCCTTTGGTAACTGACGTAGGCCCTGTACATAACAGCTAACCCTATTAGGCATAGCTAATTTACAATACCCCGAAGGCTTTCTTGATCTATTACCATAACCTACCGCATCCTCATTCATAATAATCAATGTATTA
>CAYXVJ010000044.1:9100-13715 GCA_964468675.1 uncultured Oscillospiraceae bacterium | reverse complement strand
TTATATCAATCGACATCCAGATGAGTTAAGTGGATTGTACGGCAGTATTTCTAGCGCATCTGTAGCCGCCATTATGAGGCGCATCATCCGCTTCCAAGACGAATATGGAGATGATCTCTTCGGTACACCTGCTTTAGATACAAGAGATCTCTTAAGCAGCGTAAAAGGTAAAGGCTTGATGCACCTACTGTATTTAGATGCTTTTCTTTCAAGTAGCCTTGTTGCATCAGAGCTCGTCTTATTTATTTTAGAACAGTTTAATGAATCACTACGAGACGTTAGAGAAGACAAGCTTCGTTACGTCTTATGTTTTGATCAAGTGGAACGAATATTCTCCAGGGTTGACTTAGTATTCTTGGACCGCTTTACAGCCTTATTGGATGAACTTAGTAGGAAGGGCGTCAAGATGATATTCCTTGCAGCTAGTACCGAACATCTGCCCAAAGTTATTCTAGAACGCATCTTAGATCAGGAAGAAGCCGATTTTAAGCAAAAGCCAAAACTGGGTGCAAGCTACAATTTTGATGAGAACCATGAGTTCTATCGAAAATATAAAAAACGAGTAGACATAGAATCTGCCAAAACAAAACTGGCTGCACAAGTGCTTTCTTCAAAAGCATCTGTACAAGCCAGTTCTAAATCAAAACCATCATCTGCTCTAAAGAAGATGACTGATGCTGCCGCAGCTACGATTGGCCGAGAGATCGGACGCAATCTCGTGCGAGGCATCTTTGATAAATTTAAAAGATTTTAAAAATTTTGTGGATTGATGAAGCTGTGGCCGCGTCTTTTTAAACGGTGCTCTTGTTCATCCATGTTCAAAAACTTCATCTCTCCATCAAGATTTGATGGTTCTGTTTCAGCTGTCGGTGTCTGGATGAAGGGAAGAGAGTGTTGACTGCGGTAGTCACGTTCATCGGATTCAGCCATAGGCTCGTTATCTGTAAGCTCTCTTTCAAGCTCACGCTCATTTGTTTTTGAGTCGTTTCCATCGTCACCATCGTCTGCAACAGGTTCATGGATCCACATCTGGACCTGCGCAATGCGTCGATCGTCCATGGCAAGCACTCTAAAGCGGTAGTTCTTGTACCATACTTCTGGGCGCTCATCGGGTTCTGGAATACGGTCTAACTGATGTAAGACAAGGCCTGCGATGGTATCGTAGTCAATCTCGTCTTCTTCAGGAACACTAAATGCTGCGATTTCTTGTTCCAAATTATATAGCTCACATAAACCATCGATGGTATAGCTTCCGTCTGCATTTTGCACGATCTCAGTTTGGTCTTCGTCGTACTCATCTTGGATGTTACCAACGATTTCTTCGACTAAGTCTTCCATACTGACAATACCTGATACACCACCGTACTCGTCAATGACAATGGCGATGGATACATGGTCTTGTTGCATCTCACGGAAGAGTGCGTCTACGTGTTTGGTCTCGGGTGTGTAGTATGCTTCACGGATTAAGTCTCGCATATTGAACTCATCTTGATCTGGTTTCAAATAAAAACTCATCAAGTCTTTGACGTTTAAGATACCAACGATGTTATCGATGTGTTCATCGTAGACTGGAAACCTTGTATAACCTTCTTCAATGGCTTTATGAACGGCATCTTTAAAGTTTGTATTGACGTCTAATCCAGCAACGTTCATGCGGTGTGTCATGATCTCGGATACTTCTTTGTCGTTTAGTTCGAAGATGTTGGTGATCATGGTTTTCTCGCTGGCCTCAATATTACCACCTTCAGTGGATACATCGACCATCATGCGGATTTCCTCTTCAGTAATACTCTTGGCTTCTCGTTGTTCCGGTATGCCTAAGAGTTTCAATACGAGGTTGGTTGAGACGTTCAAGAATGCGGTAAATGGACGCATCAAACGACCGAAGGCCGTGATTGGTCCCACTGCTACTGAACTGAATTTCTCTGGGTTGTGTAAGGCCAATTGCTTCGGTACCAATTCACCAATGATCAAAGACACATATGAAGTGATTAAGGTAACGACGACCAAGCTAACGCTATTGAGCCAAGGTAGATTCCCCATTGGATCGAAAGCGGCAGTGATACGTGTGGCAAAACGCTCTCCTGCGAAGGCACTTGATAAGTAACCTGCGAAAGTTACACCTGTCTGAATGGTGGATAAAAAGTTACCCGGATTGTCTGTCAGGCGTTTTATCTTAATGTAGAGCTTATGTCCTGCTTCAGCTTGCTTGTTGACATAGTTATCATTCAAGGTCACGATTGCCATTTCTGAACCAGCGAAAAAGCCGTTAATCAGAATTAAGACAAAGACCAAGAGTATGTCCAGCGCTAAAGGTGTGGACTGTACCTCACTTACTGCATCAGCTGCTACTGTGACAACAGATTGTAAGCCTGCCGGTAATGCGGCAGTCATGGTAGGTAGGAATGAAAATACGCTACGTAACCAACTAACTCCGTCCAATGGACGAGCCTCCTATAAAGAACTCATTGTTGCGTCTACGAAGCGAGGTTGCATGGCGATATACGCTAGTTCCTATGGCTTCGTGCCGGTGCGCCGAGCTCCAAGGTTCCTTAGAATCAAGGAACGACGATTAATTAATAGCTATTTTACTAGCTACCTACATTAAAATCAAGCGCAGGTAGCTAGCATAGATGGAAAACGATCATTGAATAGCTGTTATATCTGTGATTTTAGACGTCCATGCCAGTCATTTCGCGGATTTGAGTCTTATGCAAGTTTGCATAACGCGTATCTTCTGCAAGTAAACTTTCATGATTGCCTTGCTCTGCGATGCTACGATCTGCAATATAAAAGATGTGGTCAGAATCGCGGATGGTGGATAGTCTGTGGGCAATAACAAAGCTTGTGCGTCCTTTTTGTAGTTCGGCAAGACCTTTTTGTAATGCTTTTTCTGTTTGAGTATCAATACTAGCTGTTGCCTCATCTAGGATTAAGATGCGCGGCTCAGAGAGCATAACCCTAGCGAAGCTGATCAATTGCCTCTCACCAGATGACACACCAGCACCTTGTTCACGGATCAATGTCTGATATCCGTCTGGATGCTTCATGATGAAATCATGGGCGGCAACTGATTTCGCTGCTGCAATGACTTCTTCGTCGGTGGCATCTAAGCGACCATAGCGGATGTTCTCCATAATGGTGGTTGGGAAGAGGTAGGGCTCTTGAATCATGATGCCCATTTGTGAACGTAGTGAATCCAAGGTAACCTCGGCAATATCAATACCATCGATTAGGATGCGACCTGAATCTAAATTATAAAAACGACTGATCAAGTTCACGATGGTGGATTTACCAGCACCTGTAGGACCTACGAGGGCAACGGACTCACCTGCTTTGATCGTAAAGGAGATGTCTTCTAGTATTGGATGTCCTGGCTCATAGGAGAAGTGGACATGATCAAATTCAATATTGCCGTCTATGTTCTCTAACACGAGCGCATCTTCAATCTCATCAATCTCTAAAGGCTCATCTAAGAATTCAAAGATGCGCTCGATGTAAGATGCTGAGTTTAAGAGCTGAGAATAGAAGTTGGCTAGGTTATTGATTGGCTGCCAGAAACGCTGCACATAAGCAATGAAGGCGATGATGGTACCGACTTCTAATTGAGGTCCACTACCGTCTCTGAGCCAAATAGCGGTTAATCCATAGAGAACTGCTACAGTGATACTTGAGATCATGTCAACGATGGGGCTGAATAAGAAGTCTAAGTGAATAACACGCATCCAATTACGCTTGAAGCGATCGTTTAAGTCACGGTAGATCAAGCGGTTTTCTGCTTCACGACCAAAGAGCTGGGTAATGTTCATACCTTGTAAACTCTCTTGTGTGTAAGCCGTCATGTTAGAACTTGCTTGGTTAAACTTACGTCTAGCCCTTCTTTGGAAGCCTTTCAAGGTAAAGATACCGATGATTAGGAAAGGTAGGCCTGCCAAGGCATACAAGGTAAGTAGTGGATCTAAGATGAGCATATAGATCAAGATGATCACAAGGCTCAAGATATCAACGATTGCTTGCACGAGGGATCCCGATAATAGATCAGAGACTGTGTTTACGTAGTTGACGATCCTAACCAAGATCTTACCATGTGGGCGACTATCAAAGTAGTTTAGAGGCAGTTTTTGTAAGTGCTTATACATGTCCAAGCGTAGGTCATGGACAATGCCTTGTCCTGCCTTGTTCATGGAGCGCATTCTATAAACCGTTAGGAATGCAGATATGATGACCACGCCAACTAAGGCCAAGGCAAGGGTAACTAAAAGCGGTATGTTCTCATTTGGGATGGCTGTGTCCATCGCAAGTTTTAATAAGATCGGTGATAGTAGGTTCAAGGTAGAAGCTAGAACCATCGACATCAATGTAAATGCGAGAATACGAATATAGGGTTTGGTGTAGACGAGCATGCGCTTAAACTGTCCGTAATTAAACGGTGTCTCTAATTCTTCGTCTATGTCATAGCGATTACGTTTAGCCAATGCGCTCACCTGCCTTTCTCATGTCTTCTAATGTGGTATCAATCTGACCCATTTGGGTGAGGAAGATGTCGTAATACAAGCCCTTCATGGCGATTAGCTCGTCTTGTGTGCCACGATCCACGATCTTACCGTCATCCATG
>CAYXVJ010000044.1:4142-9090 GCA_964468675.1 uncultured Oscillospiraceae bacterium | reverse complement strand
CGACCGATAATTGGGAAAAAGGTCTTAATCAGGTTAAAGAAAACAATTGGTTTAAGCACGCGATTAAGATTGCCATTGATATTGAGAGTGGAGCTGATAAAAGTGTTCTTGAAGCATTTACAGGGAACTCAGAGGCAATTCTTGATGCGATCAGTAAAACTGTCTTATCGGATGCAACTTCTTCTAAGGAGTCACGGATGGCTTTATCCGTTTCCATGTCTACAGCGGAGGTTGTATCGTCTAAGATCAAGATGGCAGGATCAACGGCCAAAGCTCTCGCTAAAGATAGACGCTGGCGTTGTCCACCAGATAGACCAGTACCGCGCTCACCGATGATGGTTTCATAACCATCGTCTAAACGAGGGATAAACTCTGCTGCTTGAGCAGCTGATGCAGCTTTGTAAAGGTCCTCATCTTCCATCTCAGGTCGACCGTAAGCGATGTTATTCTCTACGGTGTCCGAGAATAAGAAGACATCTTGGGTAACGACAGCTACATTTCTTCTTAGTTCGTTTAATGGATAATCGCGAATGTTTACACCGTCAATGAGTAGTTCGCCATCACTTACATCATTTAATCTGGAGACAAGTTTTACTAGCGTTGTCTTACCAGAGCCTGTAGAACCCATAATGCCGATGGTCTGTCCAGGCTTAATATGAAGATTAATGTCTTTTAAGGTATCGTGTTCACGGCCACGGTGTAATCCGCCGTAGCGGAAGTTGACATCCTTGAATTCAATCTCACCTTTGATGTCTGCTACCTTCAATTCACTGGCTTCTTTTTCGTCCATCTGGCGCTGTACCTTGGCATTCATACCATGGCGTTCCGGTCTATCTTCACTGTTGTCTAGTGCTGGTGATGTGATCTTGGACTTGGTCGCTAGAATATCAATGATTTTTTCTGCTGAGGTCGCAAAGCGCTGGATCTCATCAATTCTAAAGCCGATTTGACGTGTTGGGTTTGCAAGAACCCACAGTAAGCTATTGAATGCAACGAGATTACCTAAGGTGATCGAGCCATTAATCACGAGGATACCACCCAAGATGATGACCGGTACAGACATTAAACTCGCCAGGGCATCTAGTGGTGGAATGTACTTCGATCTTGTTTCTGTAGCATCGAAGTTAACCCTCATGAAGTTTTTGTTTTCGACTTCAAAACGTTCAACTTCATAATCTTGGCGTACAAATGCTCTTGTGGTTCTGTTACCAGAGATATTTTCTTGTACGACAGAGTTCAGTGATTCATAAGCCTGACGGTAGTTACTCCACACAGGTTTAATCTTCCTCGCAAAGCGAATGACAAGGAAGAAAATAATAGGTGTTAGTGTAACTGTAATCATTGTCAGGGAAACACTGATTGTTAAAAGGTAGATGAAACCAAAGACAAAGAAGAATACGGCTTCAATGGCTGCAAACAAAGCATAGGCTAGGTAGTGGCGGATGTTATCCAGGTCATTTGTCAGCTTGGCCATAATATTACCGGTTGGTGTATCCGTGTAATAGGTCTGATCCATATTCTGGAGATGGCGATACACGCTATGCCTCATGTTGAGCATGGCGGTAAGTGATACATCTTCAAAGATGTGGCGGTATAGATACATCAAGGCATTTCGCACTAGCGGAATTAAAACCAGAAGTATCAAGAGCATAAATAAGTTCGTGTAATCACGATTCTCAAAAACCTGATCAACAAGCTCACCGATGACAATAGCAGGGATTAAGGCAAGGATCGCTGAAATCAAGTTTAAGACGATGGCGAATAGAAATGGCCATTTGTCGCGGTTCATTACAGCGAAAATCCATCTCGTAGGTTTACCTGTAAAGCGCCAGACCTCATCGGGGTCTAATGCGTCATTCGCAGTGTAAGGAATACGATTGGCTTTTCTTCTGAGATGCTGTTGCTTCAAACGACGGAAGAATGCAGATGGCATAAGATATACTCTCCAAGCGGCCCGTACCGGACTGTTTCGCGGTCAAGCTTATCCAGTAACAGGCGATAGTTTTGATGACCGCGCTAGTTCGAGTTCATAGGTATTTTAGCACCAATAATTAGACTTACAAGCCTAAATCAGACCAAATTTCAAAATTGCTTGGTTTTCTTGCAGATCCACATGTTTTGGTAACGTAGCTTACGCGATCATTTCCATTTGCCATACGATCAGGTAGAATATTTATAGTACATATACTAGATTCATCGAGAATGGAATCTTGTCCAAGGAGGGTAGAAGATGCTAAGAGTGGGAATGTTGACCAGTGGCGGTGACTGCCAAGGTCTAAATGCAGCAATGCGTGGAGTGGCAAAGGGACTTTATGAAGGCAGAGACGATGTTTTAATCATAGGTTTTCTAGATGGTTATAAAGGCTTGATGAATAAAACATACCGAGAGATGGAGTCTAGTGATTTCTCAGGCATCTTGACGCTTGGTGGCACCATCCTAGGAACAAGTCGTATGCCGTTTAAAGAGATACATACACCTGCAAGAGAAGGTGGTACTCAATCAAGACTAGATGCCATGATCGATACCTATCATGAAATGAAACTAGATTGCCTGGTGGTGTTAGGTGGTAATGGCACCCATAAGACCGCCAACTTATTAAAAGAAAACGGTTTAAACGTAGTCAGCCTTCCGAAGACCATTGACAACGATCTATGGGGTACAGATAAAACATTTGGTTTTCAAAGTGCTGTGGATATTGCTACACAGGTTATTGATGGCATTCATACGACAGCGACATCACATGGCCGCGTCTTTATCATTGAGTGTATGGGGCACAAGGTTGGATGGCTCACTTTATATGCAGGTGTGGCAGGTGGTGCAGATATCATTTTAATCCCTGAAATACCTTATAATATAGACTCGATTGTTGCAGCCTTAAAATTACGTCGTAAACAAAAGAAAAAGTTCTCCATTATTGCTATGGCAGAAGGTGCCATAAGTGAAGAAGAAGCTAAGCTTAGCAAAAAAGAACGCAAGAAGATTGAAGAAGAGCGTACAGACCCATCTGTTGCTTATGGACTTGCTCGTAAACTCAATGAAGCGTTGGAGCAAGAGGTGAGAGTCACCGTGCCAGGGCACTTCCAACGTGGTGGAACCCCTGTTGCATACGATCGTGTTCTAGCAACACGCTGTGGTACCAAGGCTGCAGAGCTCATTATGAAAGAAGAATATGGCTTTATGGTCGGGATTAAAGAAAACAAGATGATCAAAGTCCCACTAGAGAATGTAGCAGGCAAATTGAAATCTGTTCCGCTGGATAATGATGTGGTCAAAGCTGCACGCATGACTGGTATCTCATTTGGTGATGAGGAAGCATAAGCGATCAGACACATAATTTTCTCAATCTTATCTGTATATATACCTTTAAATAAGAAAATAAAAGCCGGGCACTGCCCGGCTTCAAATCTTTTAAGGTGAATTATTAACCCTTTAAAGCTAAATTGAAGACCTTCTCGACATCTTCACGTTCGGCATGACCTTCATGGACCTTTTCGTCTTCAACATAATATGTTGGTACATACCAGTAGTCATAGGTGTCAGCCAGCTCTGGCTCTTCGCGCTCATTAATCATCTTGATATCAAGATTGGCATACGCTTCATTTTCGTTTTTTAACTCGTCCATATGCTTTAAAGCCAGTTGGCAATGTGGGCATTCATTGAACATAAACATTGTGATTTTTTTCATCTGATTTATCCTTTATTTTTGATCTTTCATGACAGTTTAATGTAGAATTTTTATCTTGGATACCAGAAATGTTACGCCAATTTACATCTGTACTTATAGTCGTCAAATCGAAAATCTTAAGCTGATTTGTCATTATTTTTAAAAATGTTGCTTGAAGATGTGTTGAAATTGTTTATTTTTTTCAAAAGTACTGGACTTCATCCAGAGTACGCATGATATAATTAGTAATTGTCAGATGTGACTTTTTAATTTTTTTGTAACATATTTGTCACATAAAGAACTGACAGATTCGTCTTCAGACGAATTCATGGAGGTCAATTTGAAAGGATCGATACCTGAATTCCAGAAGCGACTTATCAATCGATTGTTCGGCAAACGAGGAGTCGATGATGCGTTAGACAAGCGTCATATCATACGAAAACCAAGGCGTGTGATACAACGACATCAGATTATTCGCTGGACTGCAATAGCTGCAGTTATGGCCATTGTTTTGGCTTATCAGGGTAATGCGACAGGAACAAAGTCTCCCGAACCGGAGAACGTACCCTTAATTATTGTTGATCGCGAGCCGTCAGATCAGGCTGACTATATCAAGAATCGCGACAAAAATCAGAGTGAGGAAGTAGCTCTAGATATAATAGAAGAAGATTCACTTCTAAACCGTTCAAAACTTTCTTTACCACATTTATATGAAGTCAAAGGGGATGGCGATACAACGCTTGACGATATTGCGCTGTCCATTTACGGAAGTGAAACATACGCAATAGGACTTCAATCTGTAAATTCTGATGTGAACAGTGACATTTTAGAGATTGGAAGCCTTATCTATCTGCCAACGCTTGAGGATTTAGACAGCCTAAGTGAAGAGAATGATGACGATGCAAAATCTACAGATGCAATCTTAAGTCTTGAAGAGTTAAGAGAAGAACTGGGCATTCGTGTGCGTACAACAGAAGCTACAGAAGCTACAGAAGCGTTAGTTGAGAGTGAAGACCCACCAGATGAGGTGAATGCATCAGCCTTGATGCCAACGGAAACTGAGGTTATGGCTACGCCAACCACAGCACCTACTGCGACACCTTTGCCTACAGCAACGCCTATACCAGCTACACCTACGCCAGTACCGGCAACGCCAACGCCTATGCCGACAGCAACACCTGTACCTACAGCTACGCCTGTGCCTACGGCTACACCTATGCCCACGGCTACACCTGTACCTACAGCAACGCCTAAACCAACTGCTGCTCCTGCACCAGATGGAG
>CAYXVJ010000044.1:0-4132 GCA_964468675.1 uncultured Oscillospiraceae bacterium | reverse complement strand
CATGAATTCAGTTGTTGGATACATCAGTGCGGATACTCTCGATTTATACTTGCGTATCGTCGCTGCCGAAGCAGGTGCAAATTGGAGCTATGAGGGATCTTTAATGATTGCTCAAACAATTGTGAATCGTGCCGTTCGTGGCACCTGGGGTGATCTGCGCGGGGTCCTGACCGCTAAGAATCAGTTCACACCTTACATGACAGGCGTCTGGAAAACAAAGACACCTACCGCTGTCCAAAAACAAGCTGCATTAGATGCGCTTGCTGGAGCAACGATATTCGACCGTAGTGTGATTTATTTCTGTACGGACTATGCTTATAAAGCATCTCCTTGGTTCCAATCACTACGACATGTGAAGACATACGCGAACGTATTGTTCTTCGCACCCTAATTGGTTTTCTATCTGCAGAATTGATTTCTGCTTGGATGAAGGGAAGGCTGCATCAACTGATGTGGCCTTTAATTTTTGTGTTGATACATCATGTCATACCAAGTAGCGTTACCGTGTGTGGATGCGGATAGACCTTTGTTTTCAAAGCCTAGCTTTTCATAGAAGGGGAGCATGTGGTCTTTGCACGTGAGGATGATGCCATTTAAGCCTAAACTAGCCGTATCTTCAATTAAATGTAAAATGACCTTGCTGGCATAACCTAGCCCTTGATAATCTGGATCTGTGTTTAAACCCATAATGGCAAAGTAATAGCCATCCTCTTGATGGAGCTCTACATTGCTGTAAACAGCATCAGGAATCGTTTTTTCATTGATTCTCATACCGTTAACAAAGCTAAGTATTTGATCGTTCTCATCGACTAGCAAGTAAAAACAATTTGGAAATGCACTTAGCCTTTCTTGGAAAGCCTTTTTAGAGGCAGCTTCTAAAGCTGGAAAGCATAAAGCTTCTATTTTGGCGAGGGTATCTAAATCCTTAAGTGTTGCGTGTCTAATGTGCATCTGTCATTCTACTTTCATCTTTTTCATCTCATTATACAAGGTTTTTGATGAATTCAAACTTATATAGTTGACTTCAGTTTTAGCCGTGTTATAATAGCTAAGTCCTTGAGACAGCCAATATCTGCGGTCGTGGTGGAATTGGCAGACACGTAGCGTTGAGGTCGCTATGGATTAATCTCCGTGCAGGTTCAAGTCCTGTCGACCGCACCAAAGTAGACAATCACCCATGTGGTGGTTGTTTTTTTATCTAGATTATTCATTATTTTATCTTGTGAAGGGATAGAGGACTAATCTTAAGTATTTGCCAAGAGATACTAGATACCCTAGTCTTTAATGGACGGTGTTAACGTATTCTCAGGAGGGTATTCTTATGAAACGTTTAAGTAAAGCTGCCAAACTAGGAATTTATATTGAAGTCATTGCTATAGCTAGTATGCTTGTTTTTGTCATTTTGAGTCGATCTATTCCTGAATTCATATACTGGCTATTTCTTCTAGGTTTAGGGATAAGCATCATATCCATCCTAGTCGAACTCAAGTTGAAGGCAAAGTAAGAGTCCAAAGCTTTATGCTAAGGACTCTTACTATTCAAATGTTCTTTATTTGTTTTTTGTTTTTACTCACTAAGACTTTCGGCATAGATGCTCATTGCTTTGGATAAGAATTTTGCTGAACCGTCACCATAGCGATCAATGTTTTTGGTAAAGCGTTCATCGCTGATATACAGTTCACCTAAGCCTTTGAACGCTTCAGGAGAGTAATGAATGCCAAAATGTTCATTGAAAAACCGGTACATGGATGCCATAGCTTCTTGGACCACAGAGGAGTCAGGTGCATATTCTCTAAGTTTGGCTAGATCTTTAAATAACTGGTCCATCGATCTAGCAATCTCTTCTTGTTCTAGTTTTGTTTTACTGTTGATGAATGCATTGCTCTTATCCACAGCTTCATCACCATAAAGTGATCTTGCCTCATCTTCATAGGGGTTATGTGTCATGTCAAGACCATTAAATTTATCTTTGTTCGTCATCGATATATCTCCTTCCAAGGATAGAATCGATTGATCTAGTGTATCTAGCATCTTTTCGATACGCTCCTTTTCATGTAATAGTAGTTTTCTTTGTAGCTCATAAGCTTTAATTCTATTGAACCTTGGGTTATAGATCATGCGTTTGATTTCTTTTAGAGGGAAGCCACATGCTTTGAATAAGAGGATTTGCTGCAGCAAATCTAAGTCCTCATCTGTATACTCTCGGTAGTCATTTTGAGGGTTTCTCTTAGGACTTAAGAGTTTGATCTTGTCGTAGTGTTGTAGTGTGCGCACACTGACACCAGTTAGAGTGGATACGTCTTTAATGTTCATGGCTTGCCTCCTTGATTTTATCTTAAACCATCACCTTACGTCATAGTCAAGCGATTGTACTGAAATCTTTAATATTGCTTATAATGAAAGAAACACAAGGGAGGTCATACCGATGCCTTTTACGATCATCCGTCAAGATATAACGAAAATAGAAGTCGATGCGATTGTGAATGCTGCCAACACAGAGCTTAAGATGGGCGGAGGTGTATCAGGAGCGATTTTTAAAGCTGCTGGAGTAAAGGAATTAGAAGATGCATGTAAAGAGCTTGCACCGATAAAAACCGGTGAGGCGGTTTTAACCCCAGGGTTTAATCTGAAAGTAAAGTACATCATTCATACTGCAGGCCCAATCTATATTGATGGCAATCATGGAGAAGAAGGCTTACTTCGCTTGGCCTATCAAAACAGTTTAAAACTTGCATACGAGCATGGCTGTGAATCGATCGCCTTCCCATTAATCTCAAGTGGCATATATGGCTATCCAAAAGAAGAAGCCTTAAAGGTAGCAAGGCTAGCCATTGAGGACTTCTTGAAAGATCATGAGATGCAAGTCTATCTTTTGGTATTCGACCTTGCATCGTTTGTTATCAGCCAAAGATTAAAAGATGATATTAAAACATATATCGATGAGCATTATGTATCTAGTTACACGTATTTAAGATCACGAGTTTCTGAAGCAGATGCTGTTTTAGATAAGGTGCATGGTGTAGACGACTATCTAGATAAATTAGAGGCATCTTTTTCTATATGCTTGTTTCGCTATATAGATGAAAAAGGATTGTCTGATGTAGACGTGTATAAGAGGGCAAATCTAGATCGCAGATTGTTCTCAAAAATTAGAAGTGATGAACATTATATGCCTAGTAAACGAACCATACTGGCTTTAGCCATTGCACTTCACTTAAATCTTGATGAAACCAATGATTTACTAGCATGTGCTGGCTATACCTTATCGAAGAGCCAAAAAGCAGACGTCATTATTGAATATTTCATTAAGAACAAGCGCTTTGACATTTTCGTCATCAATGAAGCCTTATTTGCCTACGATCAGAAAGTCTTAGGCGGATAGATAATGTCGCTTCTAAAGCGACCTTTAAGTCTTCTTTAGTCCTTATCCTATGTGTATCAAGACTAAAGGAGATATAAAGATGGGCATTGATCGTACAGAATTGGTATTTATATTGGATAAGAGTGGCTCTATGCATGGATTGGAAGCAGATAGCTTAGGCGGCTTTAACGCAATGCTCGAGAAGCAAAAACAGCTTCCAGGAGAATGTAAGATTACGACTATCCTGTTTAATCAAGAGATCTCATTGTTACACGATCGATTAGAGCTAGGTCTAGTTCAATCATTGAACACTAAGGACTATAGTGTAGGTGGTACAACAGCTCTCCTTGATGCCTTAGGCTATGGAATCCATAAGATTGCTGCAGTAGAGGCTTCTAGAGGAGAAGGACAAAAGGCAGCTAATGTCCTCTTTGTTGTTATCACCGACGGTTATGAGAATGCGAGTCGTGAATACAAGATAGAACAAATTAGACAATTGATCGAGATGCATCAAGAGAAAGATCAATGGACCTTTCTATTTTTAGCTGCAAATATTGATGCCATAAAAACCGCTAGTGCTTATGGGATAAAAGAAGAATATGCACAAGATTTTCACCCCGACAGTCTAGGTGTAAGCACGAGCTATCAGGTCATGAGTGATGCAGTAAGTAGCAGTAGGCTGAAAAAGAAGATCGAGAAATCATGGAAAGATAAGTTGCAAAATGATTTTGATAGTCGCAAGTGACACACTAATCTGAGCAGTGATTCATT
>CAYXVJ010000043.1:7041-13816 GCA_964468675.1 uncultured Oscillospiraceae bacterium | reverse complement strand
ATGGGCTAACCGACCCTACCAATACACCTTCTTCCATTAAACTGTTCTTCAGTGTACTTGCATCAAGGCTAGTGACATCAAAACCTAAGATGAAACCCATCCCTCTCACGTTGGTGATGCCTGGAATGGCCAAAAGCTTAGCTTTTAAGATGTCGCTTAGTTCTTGTATATGCTCCATGAGGTCTTTGGATAGGAGTTCATTAATGACGGCTAGGCTTGCTGCCATGGCCAATGGATTTCCGCCAAATGTTGATCCGTGGTCGCCGGGGACGAAGGCATCTTTTACTTCGCCTCTTGCTAGCATGGCCCCTACTGGTACACCGCCACCTAAGGCTTTAGCAAACGTAATGATGTCGGGGGTAAGTTGGTAGGCTTGGGATGCTGTAAAGCTGCCAGTGCGGCCGATACCTGTTTGTATTTCATCAATGATAAGTAGGCTTTTGTACTCTTGACAAAGCTCACTCACTTCTTTGACGTAAGCCTGATCTAAGGGATGAACACCACTCTCACCTTGAATGAGTTCTAATATGACTGCAGCTACGTCAGTTCCCATCTTTGATCTCAAATCATGGATGTCATTAAACGCTGCATATTCAAAACCAGGAGGCAGGGGGCTAAACTGCAAGTTGTATTTTGTTTGACCTGTAGCAGCTGATGTTGCAAGTGTTCTACCATGAAACGAAGCTGTCGCTGATATGATCTTGGGTCTATGTTCGCCTTTGCGATTGAAGTAAGCCCTGACCAATTTAAAGGCGGCTTCATTTGCTTCAGCTCCGCTATTACAAAAGAAGGCTTTATCCATACCAGAGAGTAAACAGAGTTTTTCAGCTAGTAAGGCTTGCTGTTCGATGTAATAGAGATTAGATGTGTGCAGTACTTTTTCAGCCTGATCCTTGATTGCTTCTACTAAAGTTTTATTGCCATGACCTAAGGCGTTCACAGCGATGCCGCCAAGCATGTCTAGGTATCTTTTTCCCTCGTGGTCGAAGAGATATGATCCCACTCCATAGTCAAACATTAGAGGTGTGCGCATACCAAAGGTGTTGAAATAGTATTCTTGATCCTTTTTTATGATTTGTTCTAATTTACTAGTCATATCGTCTCTCCTGGGAAGTAAGGCCTTCTTTGATTGGTGAACATGGTGCCAATGCCTTTATGTGTGAAGATTTCAAGTAAAATACTGTGCGGCAACCTACCATCAATGATGTGGACGCGCCTCACACCACGTTTGACCGTCTGGACACAGGCTTGAACTTTAGGAATCATGCCGCCAGAGATGACTCCTTTATCAATTAAGTCATTTGCCTCACGTTCTGTTAAGACGGGTATGATCTCTTGTTGCCCATCCTTTTCTTGCATGACGCCTTCTACATCGGTGAGTAAAATTAATTTATCTGCTCCAAGGGCCGATGCAAGCTCAGCTGCAGCTGTATCTGCATTGATGTTATAGCTTTGCCCATCAAGATCAGTGCCTAGTGGTGCAATGACGGGGATGTAATCTTTAGATAAGGTTTCAATTAAAGTGGTATCTACCCCTGTAATTTTGCCTACAAAACCAAGGTCTTGTTCTTCGCCATTGACTTCAAGCTTAATTTTTTCACATGTGAATAAGCTTGCATCAATGCCGCTAATCCCTACAGCCTTGGCTCCTTGGCGTTCTAATAAACCAGTGATATGTTTATTGACCTTACCCGCTAAGACCATTTGTACAACAGCCATCGCATCACTGCTCGTCTTCCGTAAGCCTCCAATGACTTCGGAACTAATATTAAGTTGCTTTAAAGTATTATTGATTTCAGGCCCCCCGCCATGGACAATAACTGGCCTGATACCGATAAAGCGTAAGAGTGTGATATCGGCGATGACATGCTTGATAAGCTCAGGATCCGTCATGGCGCTGCCACCATATTTAATGACTACTGTACGCCCCGTAAGGTTTTGAATATACGGTAATGCTTCAATTAAAACTTCAGCTTTTAATCCTGCGGAAAGACTATCTAAACTTGCTTTGTAACTTGTATCCATTTATTTACCTCTACATTAATGGTGCATGCCTATTGTTTCTAAGCCTGTTGTTTCTGGGAAGCCAAGCATAAGGTTTAAAGCCTGAATGGCTTGAGTGGCGGCCCCTTTACCTAGATTATCGAGTGCAGAAAACACCTTGATTGATCCATTCTCAAAGTCAAACACAGCAGCTACATCGATGAAGTTACTAGAAGTAGTGGCACTGGTATCTGGTAGCTCACCAGGCTTTAAGATACGTACGAAATGTTCTCCCTTATAAAAGTCTTTATAGAGCTCGTAGAGTTTTTCATCTGACCAACTGTCCTTGGCAAAAGCTACACCAGAGACGAGCATGCCTCGCTTCATGGGTACAAGGTGGGGAGTAAAGCTAATATCTATTGCTTTATTTGCGATTTGGGCTAACGTTTGCGTGATCTCAGGTTTGTGGCGATGTACTTTAACACCATAAGGCCTCACGGTATCAGCGGCTTCACAATAGCTGTACGCTGTAGATGCTTGCTTGCCAGCGCCGCTGATGCCAGACATGGCATTGATGATGAGGGGCATGTCTTTTACTAAGTCGTGATGCAACAAAGGTGCAAAGGCCAAAATACTAGCTGTAGGGTAGCAGCCTGGATTAGCAATCAAGCGAGTCGTTTTGAGTGCTTCGCGATAGAGTTCAGGTAAGCCATATACCGCTTCGTTTAACAGAGCCTCAGATGGAGGATCTAATTGATAGGCAGTTTTATAGTCTTCTTGTGATTTGAAACGAAAGTCACCTGAATGATCCAATACTTTCAATCCCTTATCGAGTAAGGTTGGGACAATCTTAGAGGAGATGCCGTGCGGCAAAGCGGTAATGACGACATCTAGTCCTTCAAGCCAAGCTTCATCTTCGGGATCTTGTAAGGTCTTGTCTAAGCGATGTTTAAATTGCTTATATACATCACTATAGAACAATCCCTGATACGACCTTGAAGCGAGTTGTTCTATTTCTATATGCGGGTGTAGTAAGAGATGCCTGAGCATCTCAGACCCTACATAACCTGTTGCACCGATCATGCCCAATTTAATTTTCTTTGACATCTCTTCTAGCTCCTTTTGATTTGAGTTAACGAGGATTATACATCAGGAGACTGCATAAAACAAGTTAAATATTCACTAAATAAGCATTAAACATGCAATAGTCAATTAGATAATAAATAATTACGAATAAAATTTAATAAATATTCCGAGGTGTAGTGCTGCTTCTATCCAAAGCATAGGTTTGAAGATGAATATGATTAAAGGCCTTTTATTTTCGTTCTTGTGATACAATTTAGTAAGCTTCGACTTGACTACAGTTAAATCGTGTATAAAAACGCAGATTTAACAAGATTATTTGTTCAGAAGGGTTATGTGCCCAAATAATTGCTCAAACTTTTGTACAGATTTGCGTATGGTCAGGCGAAAAATGGAATGTTATAGTTTGGGTAGGACTGACAGAACCCAAAGAGGTCTGTTTTAATTGGAGGTAGAGTATTATGTCAAACGTCGTCCTGAAGAACGTCTATAAACGCTACGATGGTGGTGTATTAGCCGTCAGTGACTTCAATCTTGATATTGAAGACAAGGAATTCATCATTCTTGTTGGCCCTTCTGGCTGTGGTAAATCAACTACACTGCGTATGATCGCAGGTCTAGAAGAAATCACCGAGGGTGAAATTTATATCGGTGACAAGCTCGTCAATGACGTTCAGCCGAAGGACAGAGATATTGCGATGGTTTTCCAGAACTATGCTCTGTATCCCCACATGACCGTATTTGATAATATGGCATTCGGTTTGAAGCTACGTAAAACACCGAAGGATGAGATCCGTCGTCGTGTTAACGAAGCAGCTAAGATTCTAGAAATTGAGCATTTGCTTGATCGTAAGCCAAAAGCACTTTCAGGTGGTCAGCGTCAGCGTGTTGCCCTAGGCCGTGCTATTGTTCGTGATCCTAAGGTCTTCTTGATGGATGAGCCTCTATCAAACTTGGACGCAAAGCTCCGTGTTCAGATGCGTGTTGAGATCACCAAGCTCCATCAGCGCTTGGCAACAACAATCATCTACGTTACACATGACCAGACAGAAGCCATGACAATGGGTACTCGTATCGTCGTTATGAAGGATGGTTTCATCCAACAAGTCGATAGCCCAGGTCAGCTCTACTTGCACCCGAATAACACATTCGTTGCTGGTTTCATCGGTATGCCGCCAATGAACTTCATCAACGGTACAATTATTCGTAACAACGGTGGTTTAGCAGTTAAGTTCGGTGATATCGAGCTCAGCTTACCAGATGACAAGTACAATGTTCCTGCAGTTGAGGAGTACCTCGACAAGGAAATCATTATCGGTATTCGCCCAGAAGCGATCAACGATAACGCAGAGTACGTCCAAGAGAACCCAGCTACAACATTCAGCGCACACGTTGACGTTGTTGAGATGCTCGGTGCTGAGACATACATTTACTTGACCGTTCAAGGTATTACAATCACAGGCCGTGTTGACCCAACATCTTCAGTATCGAAGGTTGGCGATGACATTAAGGTCGCAGTTGATCCATACCGTGTCAGCTTGTTTGATAGAGAGACAGAAGAGCGTATTGTAACTTAATCGCTTTATCGTCTATAATAAAGTATCAAGATAAGAAGATCTCACTTTGCTGAGGTCTTCTTTTTTGAATTCACTAAAATGTCACAATCGCCGATAAGGCTTGGAACTCATGAGTTCTACGATCGTTTGATATCGATTGTTTAGCTGCTTTATGAGCTAAGACTTGAAACTCGGCGAATAAATATGTAAGATGTCACTTAGGATTAACGTATTGTATAATCATGGGAACACTGTATGAAAGGTGAGGAGCGTATGGACGAACTCAATCTAACAATTAAGAAGGCAGGAGAGATTCTGGATCGCACAGCTGGTGTAATTAACTCGCTAGGTAAAGTAACGGTGAGCACTGTTGCTGACCAGGTTGGAAGCTTGGACAATGAAGTGCTATCGTTCCTGAATTCAGATGACGAAATGACGATCAGTGGTGATCGTAGTTATAAGAAGCTGCTGATTCCGGGCGAAGCGGAATATGCTATTTATGTAGAGGGTACAGACTCAGTCTCTGTTACTTATCTAGAACTATTGTATAACTGGATTAAATCTGCAGTTGCTGAAGACAGCACCCTTGCAGAGCGCCAGAATTTCTTGAAGAACGTATTACTTGAAAATGAACTACCAGGAGATATTCCTCTCAAGGCTCGTGAGTTCAAGATTCCTTATGCTGCACTTCGTAGAGCATATTTGATTCATGTTGAGGGTGGAGATGCAATGGAATGCATGGAAATCTTACAACACATGTTCCCGAAACGTAATCAGGACTTCCTCCTAGCAATGGATGAAGAAACGATTGTCTTGTTGAAGGAATTAAACCGCTCTGAGATTGAAGATGTAGAAGAGTTCAGCACACAAATGCTTGATACTTTAAACTCTGAATCCATGGCGAAGGTTCGTATCGGTATCGGTATGCCAACAGAAACATTAAAGGATTGTGCGAAGTCTTATCGTGAAGCATCGCTAGCCTTTACCGTTGGTGGTATCTTCGAAAGCGATTCTTACTTGATGCGTTATGACAAGCTAGGTCTTGGCCGTTTGATCTATCAATTGCCACCAACCTTATGTCATATGTTCTTGGATGAAGTATTCCCGAACAATTGCTACGATCAGTTGGATTCAGAAACACTGTTAACCATTCAAAAGTTCTTCGAGAACAACTTGAACGGTTCAGAAACCAGCCGTCAGCTCTTTGTTCACAGAAATACCTTGGTCTATCGTTTAGATAAGGTACAAAAAATCACTAAGCTCGATCTTCGCAACTTTGATGATGCAGTGCTCTTCAAGCTCGCATCCATGGTGCGCCAATACCTAGAATCACAAGATGCAGATGCAGTCAGTGGTAAGGGCAATAAGTGGTGGAAGAACTAGCTTAGAGCTTAAGCAGGAAGGAGATCGACTGAGTGATAGAATTTTCTAATGTCAGTATGTCTTACAGTAGTCAGGCTCCGCTTGCGCTATCCGATGTAACATTCCGTATTGAAGACGGAGAGTTTGTTTTTATCATAGGCCATAGTGGATCTGGTAAGTCCACAACGATCAAGCTATTAAGTTGCGAAGAACGCATCACAAGTGGCGACATCATTATAGATGGCATCAATATTAGTACGATGAAGCGAAGCCTGGTTCCTTACCTACGCCGAAACATTGGCATGGTGTTCCAGGACTTCCGCTTGATCCAAAGTAAAACAGTTCGAGAAAACGTTGCTTTTGCGATGGAGATTCTAGGTGAATCTCCACGTAAAATTCGCCGTCAGGTATCGATGGTATTAAGTACTGTCGGCCTAAGATCCAGAGAAAATGCTCTACCTAATGAGTTATCTGGTGGTGAGCAACAACGTGTCGGCATAGCAAGGGCAATGGTAAACAACCCTAGCATCATATTAGCGGATGAGCCTACTGGTAATTTAGATCCCGCCAACTCAGAGTCCATTATGGCTCTGTTAGACGAGATCAACCGCAATGGTACAACAGTTATTGTTTGTACACACGATAGAGAAATGGTTAACCGCATGCAAAAGCGGGTCATCGAGATTTCAAGTGGTAAACTGATTCGCGATGCAAAATTTGCTAAGTATGTGGATAACGACGATTACCTCATGGAGGTCGATCAAACCGCTGGTGAAGATTTACCTATTACG
>CAYXVJ010000043.1:0-7031 GCA_964468675.1 uncultured Oscillospiraceae bacterium | reverse complement strand
ACGGTGGATTCAGAACCAGACGACGCATCAGCACAAGCTTATAACATCTATTATTCGCATTAGGCTTTTGCCCAATCTCTACAATCTATGGATAGATTGTTAGGGATATTGCACACAAGGATTTTAAAATACATGAGATTTCGTAAAGTGCTGACTATTCTAAAGGATAGTCTGTTAAATATTGTGCGCCATCCTCTGGTTACGCTAGCCTCGGTGACGACTGTGACATTGATGCTTATTTTGTTAGGCGCTTTTACAGTCTTATCGATTAATGCGAATCATTGGGTGACGACGCTTGCCCAACAACCCGCCATCGAAGTATGGGGAGACCCTAATATGACAGAAGATCAGCAGGCTATGGTCGCTGATTTCTTGGATAGCAATGACAATGTCTTAGAATATGACATGTTAACCCCTGTTGAAAACTTTGAAGTGCTGCGCCAGCAAATGGATCAAGATGCATCCGTATTGGATAATTTTGATTACTCGCTGTTACCATATGTCTTCCAGGTACAATTGATTGACCCTGAATTGGCAGATGACTTCACCAGTCAGGTCTCAGCTTTCCCGGGTGTCACGGATGTTGACTATGAAGAACGGGTGATGAGTACTCTTGCGAACATTGTTCGTTGGGTGAATGTCATTACACTGGTCATTTTTGCTGTTATGGTGGTGGTGTCGCTGTTCATTATCTCTAACATGGTCCAACTATCGATTCTAGCCCAGGCAGAAGAGATTGGTATCATGAAGTATATTGGCGCGACCAACAATTATATCCGTATACCGTACATCCTCGAAGGTGCACTGATTGGTGCATTCGGAGCCTTACTAGCTTGGGGGATTGTGTACATTTCTTACAATCAAGTCTATAATAGGTTTGGCGGTGGCCAAGGTGCCACTGTCAGTGCTATATTTCAATCGTCGAATTTCTTATTACCGACAAGTGAAATTATGTGGATAGTTATCGGCATCAACTTGATTTTGGGCGTAGTCGTGGGATCTACAGGATCTATGATGTCTGTTCGAAAGTATATTCAAGTTTAGGAGGTTAGACATCAATGTATAGTTATAAGCGGTTCATCGCTCTACTCTTAAGTGTGACCCTAGTTGGATCACTCATGGTAGGGAGACCCGCCAAAGCATCAAACTTTGACGAACGTGAAGCAGCCATTAAAAGCGCACAAGAAGAAATCGCGAGGAAGCAAGAGGCAAATCGCGAAGCTTTAAATAAAACACAAAACGAAATTGCAGCCTTCTCAGCACAAAGTAATAGTATTCAAGCTCAACTTGATTTCTTATTAGAGCAAAACATCGCATCAACAGAAGAATATGAGCGTCTGACACGTGAACTTGAAGTCGCTCGCGATGAAATGAATAAAAGCATTACTCGCTATGAAGAAGCACAGCAATTCGCAGACGATAAACAAATTGAATACGAGACCCGTATTGTTACCCTATTCAAATATCGCAATAAATCAGTTTTTGAAATTCTATTAACATCCGAAAGTTTAGGCGGATTCTTTACGAATATGCGTCTCATGGACTATATTACTTCTGCTGATAACTTGATGCTAGAGGAACTGAAAACCGCTCAAGAAGATGCAGAGGTTGCTAAAGAACAAGCCGATCAAACGGTGAAGCAAGCAAAGGACTACTTTGACTATGCTGAAGAGCAATTAGAGCTTTTGAAAAACGATATAGAGTTAACTGAGGTTGATCTATCCTCCGTCGAAGCAGAGTTGTTAAACCGTTCTTACGTCGCAAGTAATCTTGAAACTGAATACAATCAAATGGATGCTGAACTTGAAGCATACTATACAGAACTGCAAGCCATAGAAAACGCAAGAGCTACAGAAGCAGCTTCCATCGCAGAATCTCAGCGTATCTCGGCTAGCATCGAGGCATCTCAGCAAGAGTCCAGACGTATTGAAGAATCCATAGCTGAGTCAGTCAGAGCATCACAAGAACGTGAGCGCTGGTTACAAGAAAGCCGTGCTGAAGAAGCGCGTGCAGCTGAAGCCGCTAGGAATGCTCAAGAGGCAAGTAGACGTGAGTCTGAAAGACAAAGACTAGCATGGGAGTCGGCTGAAGCGTCTAGAAAACAAGCAACTGCTACGACCAAAGCACCAGCTACTCAAGCACCACCTCCAGCGGTTCCAGATGTACCTGCAGCGTCATCTAACTACTTGATGTGGCCACTTGCAAGCTACAACAGTTTGTCATCGCACTACGGACCTCGTGTCCATCCAATTACAGGTAACCCAACTGCCTTCCACTATGGAACAGACCTTGCAGCCGGATTTGGTACACCTGTACGAGCAACCTTAGATGGAACAGTCGTTATAGCGAATGCCTCGTGGCAAGGTCAAAACTACACCTCGCATAAATCAGGCCATGGTAACTACGTCACTATCCAACATGCCAACGGTTTAACCAGCACATATGCTCACTTGAAGTATGTAGCAGTCTCTGTTGGCCAAGTGGTTAAGCAAGGACAATACATTGGACAAGTAGGAAGTACAGGCGCATCAACAGGTGCACACTTACACTTTGAAATGGCAAGTTACGGTTCAACCTTTAATACATGGAGCAGCAACTGGCTCTTACATCCTAATAGCATTCGCTAAAGATCAAACATAGCCGATAAGGAAGCAGTTACCGAAAGGTAGCTGCTTTTTTGTACCTTAAAACTTTAAAAAGAAGCTGAGGTCACCTAAGAAATTTAAAGATGATGTAATAATGAGAGGAGAAGATAAGTAGAGAGGAGCATTTCAATGAGAACTATAGTTAAGATATTCAATCAAGACGATCAAAGTTTGGGGCAAAATCGCTCTCGAGAAGAGATAGAGCAAGCGGCTAACTTTTTGGAATCTGGTGCAGATAACACAACGCGTGAATTTGATGCCGAAAAGAAGATTACAGGTTGGCGCTTGTTACCACCAGGTATAGATCGACCTAGAGCACTTATTACGGGTGGTAGTTCTGGTATCGGACGAGGTACGGCTTTGGTTTTAGCTGAGATGGGCTATGACCTTGCCATCACATATAGGTCACACCCAGATGAAGCTTTAGAAGTGAAGGAATACATCGAAAAACGCTGGATAGGCCGTTGCTTTGTTTATGAACTTGATACTAGTGATGAAGCCCAAATCTTGCAAGTAGTAGCTGATGCAGCAAAGGACCTTGGTGGTATAGACCTGTTAATGAACAATGCTGGAATTACCATTTTCGAAGAAGCCTTTGAAGATGAGACCGAGAACATGGATAAATTATGGAATGTTAACTTTAGAGGCGCTATGATCACATTAAGAGAAGTCGCGAAAGTGATGAAGGAACAAGAATTTGGTGGTTCAATCGTCAATATATCTTCCATTCATGGTCAGAATGAAGACGAAAGAGATGCGATCTACGGTGCTACTAAGGCTGCCATGGAAAGGGCTACAAGAACCTATGCCATGCAATATGGACCACATAATATTCGTGTGAACACCATCGCTCCTGGTGCCATTATGGTCGATAGGACGAGGCTTGAGGGGCATGGAGATGATATCTTGGACCATGAAGTTCCATTAGGACGCATCGGTTTACCGCGTGACATTGCTCATGCAGTTGCCTTCCTTGCTTCAGAGCGAGCATCTTACATCACCGGCATTACGCTTCTGATTGATGGAGGTATGGCTCTAGGTTGATGACTTTTGTCGCAATCAAATCTACAAAGTTCCTATCGTGTTCAACCATGATCAGTGTTGGATCGTAGTTGATGAGTACCTGTTCGATCTGCATGCGCGACAGTACATCTATGTAGTTTAGGGGCTCGTCAAACAGGTATAGGTTTGCTTCCTCAGATAGACTTGCAGCCAATAGCACTTTTTTCTTTTGACCTGCACTAAAGCTTTCTAAAACTTTATCAAACTGGAGGCTTGGGAAGTCTAGCTTGTTTAAGATCGCTTTAAATAAGCTTTCATCAATTTGCCTTTCAATGCAAAATTCTTTCAAGTCACCTTGTAGATAAGAGGTATCTTGAGGCATGTAACTGATTTTCATATTACTGCCCCGTTCAAAATTACCTTTAAGCCAAAAATCCTCGTCTTGATTTTGCTCAGCTGGATTTAAGTCTCCAGTAATCAAGCGCATTAATGTTGATTTGCCACTACCGTTTGCTCCGACTATGGCAATCTTGTCACCAATTTCTACAGTGAAGCTTAAATCCTCGACCAGGCAGCGATCGCCATAACCAAATGAAATGTGATTGGCTCGAATCAAGATTGGCTTGAAGTAGGGAACAGGATGCATCTGGAGTTCGAATGTTCGATCGATGTTATTGAGCAAGCGAGACTTTTCTTCTGTTGCTCTGTTTCCTCGTTTCTCTATCGCTTTGGAGCGTTTCATCATCTTGGCAGACTTTGCTCCGATGTAACCTCGATCAACTGGACCTTGACCGAATTTTGAGTTTTCAACCTTTGTGGACCACATGCCAGTTCTCTTTGCAGCAGCATCTAATTGACGGATCTCGCCTAATAGCTTCATGTTTTCTTTTTCTTCGAATTGATCTTGGCGCTGTTTGTTGATGAGCCAAGAAGAAAAATTACCTTGCTCCAGAGTAATGTTGCTGTTGTTGATGGATAGAATATGGTCAACCGTCTGATCTAAAAAGTAGCGGTCATGAGAGACTAAGATAAACCCATTCTTTTGCTTTAAGTACTGTGCGACAACATCTCGAGCCTCCATATCCAAGTGATTCGTTGGTTCATCGATCAAGAGGAAGTGTTGAGGCATTAAGAAAAGAATTGCTAGCATGACTTTTGTCTGCTCGCCCATTGATAGCGTTTCGAAGCTTCGCCAGACTGCAGAAGGATCCACCTCTAGTAAATTGAGTTCTTTAGTCAATTGCCATTCTTCTAGCTCTGGGTAAATCTGCCTGGCCACATCAATTGTGAACTCATCTTGCTTCTCGATTGGATAGGGGAAGTAGGAAAATAAGGTACCCGCTTGTATGGTCCCGCTATGTGACAGTTCGCCCATCAAGAGTTTAAGTAAGGTGGTTTTGCCTTTGCCATTACGCCCGATAAGGCCTAAGCGCCATGAGGTATCCAAGCTTAAATTGACCTTAGTGAAGATTGGATCAAAGAAAGATGTATATGAAAAACTTAAATTAGAAATGAGTATCTGTGACATAAAATCCCCTCACTTGATTTTATTATAACAAGTTCAAAAGCTGTTCACAAGTTATAGCATCACTGTTCTGTCCACATTCATAAAGATCTAGTACAATATAAACAATGTCGCCAAGTCAATGTGGCGTGAAGAAAGTCAGGTGTATCTATGGAATCATTCCAACAAAAAGAATCACAGCCAAACCCACCTAGTTATCCTACAGGTGGTCCTGGTAAAGCAAAAGACGGCCGTAATAAAAGATCAGGCGGAAATGTTTTTGTCACTACCGTTATTCCTGTATTAATTGCTGTTTTATTAACCTTCTCCTTTACCACTGGTTTGTTTTATACCTTGTACGCACAAGGCATTTTAACGCCATTGTTTAGTGGCACGAATGCAGATCCCGACCTTTCTGGACCGGATACTAACATGCCAGGAATTGGCATATCTGTTGACTCTGATGATCCATTAACAATATTAGAGGCGGAGAAATTTGCTGCTATACTGGGCTTGATACGTGACAACTACTATGAAGAGCTCACCGATCAAGAGATTTTAAAAGCCTTATCTCAAGGCTTGGCAGATGGTATCGAGAGCCCATATACATATTACTTATCAGCCGAAGAGTTCCAGTCCATGATGGAGTCCATGCAAGGAAGCTACAGTGGTATTGGTGCCACCGTTAGTTGGAATCAAGGTGGTTACAACGAGATTATTGATGTTACCCCCAATGGACCTGCCGAAGAAGCTGGCGTGCTTCCTGGTGATATACCGGTTGAAGTGAACGGACAAAACGTTGAAGACTTTACGGACCCCAGTCAGTTGAGTGCGATTGTCAGAGGACCTGAAGGCACAGAAATCACCATGGTATTTTACAGACCGTCTGAGACAAGGTATGTCACCATTAAGATGGTCAGAAGAACGGTAGAAAACGTCAGTGTTAGTTCCAAGATGTTGGATAACGACATTGGTTATATCCGCATCAATAGCTTCATTCAAGATCTCTTACCACAATTTAAGTCAGCTGTTGATGGCTTAGTCTCTGATGGTGCCAAGCACATCGTCTTTGATCTGCGCAACAACCCAGGTGGTAGTGCAAGTTCACTCGTTGAAGTCTTGGATTACTTATTGCCAGAAGGTGAGATCGCACGTACTGTAGGACGTGAAAATGGTGAAGAGGTATCTGAAGTATGGACCTCTGATGCATCGTTTGGTGTCCCAGAAGAAATGCGCTATGCAATCTTATTGAATCAGAACTCAGCTTCTGCATCTGAACTCTTTGCAGGTGCCTTACGTGATTTTGGTAAAGCTGTGCTTATTGGTGAGACAACGTATGGTAAGGGTAGTGGTACAACAACGTATCGTTTAGCAGATGGATCTGCTTTAAACCTCACCATATTTGAATACATCTTACCGAAAGGCGGTCGTGTTGAAGGCGTAGGTCTTGAGCCCGATATCCCATCTGAATTGGATCCAGAAGATTTAAGTGTACCCCTAGCACGTCTACCTGAGGAAGACGATAACCAGTTGCAAGATGCCTTGGAGTATTTCGCATCGGGTTTGCCCGGTAGCGTTAGGCCTGCCGCATGATGGACAATAGTTATGACGCCTTAGCATCGATATACGATTTGATGCAAGCAGATGTAGATTACAAAGCTCTAGCCTTATGGATGCACAAGCTTAGATTGACACACATGCCAGGTGAGGCAGGGCAAGGGTCTGATGGACGACACTTATGGCTTGATCTTGGTTGTGGTACAGGTAGCCTTCTATTAGAGTTGGCTAGCTTAGACTATGACTTGATTGGCTTAGACTTATCTGAGGAAATGTTAATGGCAGCACAAGAGAAGTTTATGGCCTTAGGCCAAGATCATGTT
>CAYXVJ010000042.1:11369-13853 GCA_964468675.1 uncultured Oscillospiraceae bacterium | reverse complement strand
TTCTTCGTGCTACCGACACCCTTCTTAGAAGCTAGTAATTGTAGATTAACTTTAAACATAATAAAATGCCTCCATCTGCTTAGACTCTATCACGAACGGTGATGTAGTCGTTTCCATAACTAAATTCAATTTGTTTCAAACCAAGCACACAGGTTTCTAATACGAGATCTATCTGCTTAGCTTCGGTGGACTTCTCATGTACCTGTCTATCTAGAATCAAAGCGACATCGCCTTCTTCTAAGATGCGTTCATGCTCTATGCCTAGTAGATCTTCTAATGCTGCCATCGCGGTCGTAATGACGGCGGTTGTGGCTGCGCAGATGATGTCTTGTCCATAATCTGCATACTCGGCATGCCCTTGAGCTTGAATTTTGTTTACCCGGCCTTCTAGGTCACGGTTCACACTGACATGTATCATTTCTATCCCAACTGGCTCTTAACCGATCGAGCGAATCGCCACACGGGTATAAGGTTGACGATGACCTTGCTTACGACGGTAGCCCTTCTTGGCCTTCATCTTAAAGACAATGATCTTCTTACCCTTACCTTGCTTGACGACTTCACCTGTAACGGCAACACCGTTTAGCTTATCGCCTGTATGGAAGCCCTCATCATTTGAGTAGGCAAGTACTTGGTCAAACTTAACCTCAGCACCCTCCTCAGCGTCTAGCTTCTCAACAAAAATCTCATCACCGACGGCTACTTTATATTGCTTGCCGCCTGTTACAATTACTGCGTACATCTATTGTGTATCCTCCTACATGAAGTCTCGCTAACGACAGGCTGTCAGTAAATTGACATTAAAAATAGCCCGTGTCATGCGGTCACCGAAATATAATACCACCGATCTAGTATAAAGGTCAATACCCAAGCTTAGAATTTAGCGTTTTTCCGGTACGATCTCAATCCAGTATCCATCTGGATCTTCAATGAAGTATAAACCCATGGAATCATTTTCAAAGCAGATAACGCCCATTTCTTTATGGTGCTTATACGCTGCCTCATAATCGTCTACAGCAAAGCAGATATGACTTTCATTCTCGCCTAAGTCATAAGGCTTATCTGCATGGTCACGTAACCACGTTAACTCAATATCATATAAACCATCTTCATCAGTCATAAAGACGAGCGTAAAGCTTCCATCTTCTTTTACGCGTCTACGCTTCTCTTTCATACCTAGAGCTGTCTTGTAGAACTCTACGGCTCTATCAAGATCTTGTACGTTCACGTTCGTATGTCTCAATTTGAAATTCATGGATCATCCTCCTATAGATGCTTAATACATATTTTACAACACTACTCTACTTACTGCAGGTCAAACGGCATACCAGCCAAGGTCATTGACACAACATGGGTTCCGTCAAATTGCAATTCACTACGCAACTCCCGCCTCAGCTTCCCTGGTAGATCATCTCCACCATTCAGGTGCATAGGAATGATGTAGCGTGGTAAGACATATTCCAATAACGTTTTAACCCCACTAAAGGCAGTCTCACCTAGCCTTTGATCGACCGGTACAAAGGCCACAATGAGCTCATCACCTGATAAGGCATCTTTAATTAAACCTAATTCATGGCGATAGGCAGCTTTAACACTTTCTGTATCTTCATCTTGCCAGTCCCACTCATTTAAGTCACCTGCATGGTAGATCCTACCGATTTCAGTATCTAAGAGGAAGGAGACCCCTTCATCTGTTGAACCGAAGGTATGAATTGAATTTAAACCTTCAATTTGAAGCTCATCTTTTGCAAAAGACATATAAGGATCGACATAGATTAAGCGATGCCCTCCTGCCTTACATGCCTCATCAATCTCACTGGACCTACACGAATTATCAATGACATAAAGATTAGGTACTGTATTCGTAAAGGATAAAATACCACTGTTCCAATGGTCATAATGGCTGTGTGACACAAAAAAGACAACAGGTTTCCCACAGTTTGTATACGAAGCTAAAATACCTGCTGGATCTGTATATAAATCAAATACATAGAGTACCTGTGGTGTTTCAAGTGTAAACCCGCTGTGGTTAAGATAATTGATTTTTGATTTCATCAAAGCTCCAATCCTTATAAATTAGTTTAGTGGCATGGCCCAAGCAAATGGATCTTCCAAAAGACCGTACTGAATCCCTGTCAGCTCCTGATAGATTCTACTAGCTACAGGTCCTGGCGTTCCATCACCGAAGTGAACGACTTCGCCATCATACATCATCTGACCGATAGGCGAGATAACAGCTGCCGTACCCGATCCGAATGCTTCTTGCACCTTGCCTTGACGCACGAGTTCAAATAGCTCTTCAATGGCGATTTGCCTCTCTTCTATATCGTACCCGTTAGCCCCAGCTAATTCTATAACAGATCGCCTTGTAATACCCGGCAAAATGCTTCCTGTGAGCTGAGGTGTGAGTAAAGTATTACCTTTGACGAAGAAAACATTCATGGCACCTACTTCTTCAATATATCTTCTTTCAATACCGTCTAA
>CAYXVJ010000042.1:0-11359 GCA_964468675.1 uncultured Oscillospiraceae bacterium | reverse complement strand
CCATAAAACCTGGTCAAAGGATTGCTTGCTTGCATCGACTTGCGACTTAATGGAAGCGGCATAATTACCACCTGTTTTGGCAGCACCAATACCACCTCTAACCGCTCTTACGTAATGGTCTTCTACAAATATAGATGTGGGCTTTAAGCCACCTTGGTAATAGGAACCTACGGGTGATAGGATAATCATAAACTTATATGTTTTTGATGCACTCACACCTAGGAATGCATCCGTTGCAAAAATAAAGGGGCGGATGTAAAGGCTTGTACCTTCACTACTGGGTACCCAAGCTTCATCTAAGAGAATCAATTCTTTTAAACAAGCCAAGACGAAATCGGTATCAATTGGAGGTATAGCAATTCGCTCTGCTGAAACATTCAAGCGTTCGAAATTCAGTTTAGGCCTAAATAGATTGATACCGCCATCTGACCTACGGTAAGCTTTCATACCCTCAAATATTGTTTGACTGTAATGGAGCACCATGGATGCAGGTGACATTGAAATGGGGGCGAATGCTTCTATTTTTGCGTTGTTCCAACCCTCTTCAGGATTATAATCCATGGTAAACATGTGGTCTGTAAAGTACTTTCCGAAGCCTAAAGCAGTATCCTTACTAGGCTTCTCTTGTAGGTCTTTCCTTCTATATATAGGACAAACTTGTGACATATCATTCTCCATGATCTAAATTACTTTGATTTACAAACTATTTTACCACGTCAGCAGTCAATAAGTCGTGCATGCGTGTAGAATATGTGATTTCGCCATCCTTTACCCAAAGTGCTGCTGCATCAGGGATACTCTCCACAAAGGCTTTACCCTCATCCAAGGTCATATTAAATAGAGCTGTAGTCAAGGAGTCTGCCAGACCAGAATCAGGCACAATAAGTGTGACCGCATCGAAATGGTTCACTGGGAATAAGTGTTCTGAATGGATGATATGATGATAGCTTTGTCCATCCACTGTATAGTTTCTTTCATAAACACCAGACGTCACCACTGCCATGTCTGATACGTAGACGATATCAATGTACTCGCCTGGATTCTCATCAGGATGCTGTATTCCTACACGCCACGGTTCACTCTTTGCATCCCTAAAACCTACTGCTTTTACATTACCACCTGCACTTAAAAGGAAATGCTCAAAACCTGCTTCAATGGCAAGCCTAGAGGCAAGCTCTACTGCTAGTCCCTTAGAACCACTACCTACATCAAGACTCATCTTAGGATCTGGCAGGTATACAGTACTGTTTTCTTTATCTATCTCTATCTTCGTAATATCCGTATGTAAGTTTGCCGCTTCAAGTTCGGCTAAACTTGGTAAAGCTGCATTTAATGGATCACTTTGACCATGGTCTCTATAGTCGTGCCAAATTTCTAGTACAGGGCCTAAAGCTAAGTTCACCATGCCATTACTGATCTCATTGGCATGTATGGCTTGCTCTAAAAGTTCAATGACGACAGGATCCACTTCAACTGGAGCAATCCCTGCCTGATCGTTCACAGTTTTTAAGTTGTTGATACCCTCATAGCTCTTGAAGGTATCAAAGAGCTGATGAAGCCTAGTTAATTCATCTTTAATTAAGCTGTCGTACACTTCAAAGCTCTCTTGGTCCTTTGCTATGCCGACTAGTGTTGTCACAGTATCAAAGACACCTATATACCTTGAGTTGTACCGCTCAAGTCCATCCGGCAAGCTAGAAGTTGTTTCTGCTTGCTTTCCGCCACAAGCTGCCAAGATAAAAATTAACATGGTAGATATCAGTACAGTCGCACTGTATCTTAGTTTTATGCTATGCATAACAATCCCTCTCACTACCTGGTGATCCTATAAAAATATAGGGATGAGCAATTCCTGCTCACCCCTACTATACTAAAAATTCTTCTGTTTAAACGAATGATTCGTGCTTAATTTTTGAGTGCACGGTCAGCTGCACCAACCATACCAGAGATGGTGACTGTAACACCGCTCAAGAGATCTGTGTCTGCTGCCTTACCACTGTCATCGAGTTCGATGCCATTGACTGCTGCGGCGTTCATGCCCTTCAAGGAATCAGCGAAGAATGCTGCTTGCTCATCCCACTCTTTGTCAATGCCAGAGTTACCCTTCATGCCGTAGTCAGCACCCAAGACGTTCTTGCTTGCTTGCTTAGCACTGAGGTCGCTTGTGATTGCACCAGCTGCGTCAAATGTGACTGCACCTTGGCTTGCATCGATAATGGCGGATGTGATGGTGTCGCTTGAATCAACAGATAGTGCTGCATAGAATGTGTATGCCTCAACCTTACCTGCATCTGGTGTTCTCTCGTTAGCACCTACATCGTGTGAACCACTAACGCTTGTTTGGATACCAAGCTTAATGCTGTCGCCAGCTTTGGCACCTAAGTCTTCTGCATTTTCAAATGCAAGGGCGATGGCTTCTAAGTAACCAGTAGCGGTAACGGTTACGCTAGATGTAGCATCAACAAGCTTGCCTTCGTCTAACTCTAGACCTGCAACTTCAGCTGCTGTCTTACCAGTAACGAGTTCTTCTAGAGCATCCATTTGCTCGAACCACTCTTTACCGATATCAGATTTACCAACCATGCCGTAGTCAGCACCGAGCTCACGCTTGGTTTTGAATTCACTTGCTTTATCTGTTGTGACTTTACCAGTGCTATCGAAGTTCACTCTTGTTTGTGCTGCATCGATTGCGATATCTGCGATCTTACCGTCTGCATCTACGAGAAGAGCAATAGCGGTCGAATCAATCTGTGCTGTACCGTCAGCATCACCTGCATCCTTTGATGAACTCATGGATGTCACTACTGCTAAACCAGTCTTTAACGAACCTTCGTTACCACCAGTGTTATTGTCTTCTGTTTGGCCAGCTGTTTCACTTTGCTTTGTTGTCTCATTTGACGCATTACCGCCACAAGCAGCAAGGCTTGTTACGAGTACAAGTGATAGGGCTAAGCTCAAGATTTTATTCATCTTACGCATATATTTATTTCCTCCCATTTCTTCCACTTCTCAATGGAACGATATAATTTTATCCTCTTTTAGGGGGCTTGTCTATTTACGGCACATCTGAATTTTAAATCGTACCTTATCAACTTACTAGGCGAAAATAACAAAAAACCTCTTTGAACATAGCTTTATAGTCCAAAAACTTGGTCAATCGCTCTTATTTATCGATTCGACATCGATTGATCGACTGCGCCAGAATGCTCTTGTTTCTGCTTTATTCGCTTTGCAGCATCAATCGTTCGATCAGATTTAGAATTGTTCGACTTGTCTACTGGTGGTGGATCCATAGGGCTAATACGCACATCTAAATTATGTCCAGGTATCCGTCTTAAAGCTGGAATCAGCATACGCAATAAGCTTGCCGATAGAATACCTGTTCCAATACCTGTTACTAAGAGGTATGGCATGATCCACACAATGGACCTGACATTGTAATACAGTAAGAGAACTGAGAACTGACCAATGTTATGGAAGATCGCGCCACAGATGCTCAACATCAAGTATGAGATGCGATGCTTCAATAGCTTCCTTAAAAGGAACATAATAAAGACGGATAGTAATCCTCCACCTAAACTTAAGCTTGCAGATAAGAAGCCTCGCTGCATTAGAACAAAAGATGACTTTAGAATTGCTAGTAAGAATGCTGATGGACTATTCAAGAAAAATAAGGCATACATCACGGCAATATTAGATAAACCAAACTTCAGTGGCACTGGAGCTGGGATGGGTGGCAAGAAACTTTCTAGCCAGGATAAGACAAGGGCTAAGGCAAATAACATCGCCAAAAAGACAAGTTGACGTAATTGCTGTCTTTGCTCTAAGCGAGTCTTCACTTGTGGTACCGGATCTTTAATTGACAATGTCTACCTCCTCATCTATCGAATCTTCATGTGCATGTACGCTTAAGACAAAGCCGTTGGGTACACAAGCAACAAATGCTTCTGCTGTATGTACGCTACCAGAGCGGACACAAATCTGGTCGGGACAATCCGATTCCAAGAATTCAATCGATCCATTCACATTCACCTGTATGGTAATCTCAGGGTGTTCGTCATAGACGAATTGTCTGACATCACCAGGCGTCAACTCAATGGTATCGATGAGTTCATTAAAGTAATAAATTTCAGCATAAAGTGCTTGTCCTCTACCCCTAATCTGGGCGAAGATCCAAATCCCTATAGCCAAAAGAGCGATGGCAAGAATAACAAACAAGTCTTGTTTCTTGGCAAGCTTAGGCCGAGTTTTCTCTAAAGCTTCACGTTCTTCAAAGGAACTGGGAAGCAAATGGTCATTTTTGTTCAAATTATTAGACATCAATTTATTATAAAGGAAAGCAGCAAAGAGAGTGTGACGGATAGCATAATCCAAGCCAAGTTAGATAAAGCCATAACAAAGGTTTTTGCTTTTATCTGCTCTCGTTTAAAGCGTTTTATGTTCTTATATACTGGAATCAAGGTAAGTAACACCAGTAGTTGTATGGGAGAAAAGACTTTTATTGTCACCAAGGCGATGATGACTAGATAGATGGAGTAATACGAGAACTCAAATAATAAAAGAGATCGTTTTAAACCTAAATACTGCGGCAAAGTATAGCGATTACTAGCCCTGTCCTTTTCAATATCACAAGTGTTATTCGCCAGCATGACATTTGCGATCAATACTGTTGGGATCCAGCCAAGTAATAAAAAGACAATCAACCACGACCATTCAATATCCAAGCGGATAAAGTCTCCTGATAGTGACAAAGCCATAAATCTGCCTGCAGGTGCATTGATCAAGATAAACACAAGCATATTGATATAGCCTTGTACTCCACCTGATAAGACCTCACCTAAGGGGGTTGCCGATATCGGTAAGGGGCCTGTTGTGTAGAGAGCTCCAACCAAGAAAGCAAAGCCACCTACAAATAAAAGTAAGATATTCTTAGTTAAAAGTATTAGTAAAATGCCGGAAATTGCAGCTGCAAAAAATAAGCCGAAAATAATCCATCGCCCTATTTTTTCATCGACAGATAAGACTTCACCCTCTTTTTTATAACCCATATAATTGTTGACGGCTGTAGTAGCCAAATCCACCAAAAGTGTCCCCACAATATAAAGAGCTGTTTCTAGTGGACGGATCTTGATACCGATGTGTAAGGCAAGCGCGATCGAGAAGATGAAGACCATTGAAGTCGTAGTTTTCGTCTTCACTTCAACAAACTTCATCCAACCGCTATCTATTTGTTTTGCTATGGTGCTCATATTTAAAACTCTCGATACGATAAAGTAACGATCTCCAAAAGCTTATCCTTCTTCTCACTTGAACACGACAGTTGAGAGATAGCTTTAACGGCCTTTTCTCTGTAGCGCTTAGCCACACGTCTCGTACGTTTAAGTGATTGAGAAGACTGGACTCGCTCATATACAGAATCTGCATCTACAAGTCCTTGTTCAATATCTTGTTTCAACTTTGGATCTTCGTCCATGGCATAAATTAAAGGTAAGGTAATGACTTGTTGTTCGAAATCGGATTGAACATTTTTACCTGCATCAATCAAGGTGCTTTCATAGTCCATACAGTCATCAGTGAGCTGGAATATCATGCCGACGTAGCGTCCGATCTTCCGGTATAAAGCTCTTTCTTTTTCATTTTTGGTATGCAAAATGCTTCCAGCTAAGAAAGCTGCTTCAAAAAGGGCTGCTGTTTTACCAGAGATGATTCTAAAATAATCTGTGATTTTGATGCCGTACTCACCATTTAATAAGGTTTGACGCAATTCACCTAAAGCAATGCGCATCAAGTACTTCGTTAAAAATCCAGGTTTGGTCAGTTCTGGATAATCCCCTAAATCTGCTGCCTCTGCCATCATCAAGAGGACATCGGCTAATAGATAGTCACCTGTAATAACAGCGACCCTAGAGCCTGAGCGTTTCTTTAAGGTCTCTTCCCCTCTTCTATAATCCGCATCATCCATGACATCGTCATGTACAAGTGTTGCTAGGTGCAAGAGTTCAATTGCAGCAGCAAAGACAGGTGCATCACTTGGGACTAGTCCTTCATCATTCATGGCAGATAGAATCAAAGCCCGTGCACGTATACCCTTCCCCTGTGACCTGGTCAGATAAGCACTGTAAGGTCTGATTAAGGCAGGTGCTTTCTTGAGCCTCTTTTCTAGTATCGTATTACTCTCAAGGATTGCTTTCTCGATAGACAGATACGGCAACCCTTTTGGAGCTGCCGTTTCGTTCGTGTTTGCCGTTCTAGACAGCAGATGATCTGCCTCTGGACGGTTTTTAGTCATGATAGAGATACCACTTTCTGGCTGGGCCAAACTTCTTCCATGCGCGCTTGAGTGGTGGTTGGACATAGTAGTCTAAACCAAAGGCAAGACCTGCGCCGAAGAGACATGCGATGGACGCTACTAACATCCATACAGTGTTGAGGTATAAACCTGTTGTGGATAAGAACATTAACTGCAAGATAATAGAGACTGCAGCTGCAGGTGTTGTGAATAAACCACCCATGAGCGCAAGACCTACTACGATCTCAGCTAAGACAATACCGATTTGCATGAAGAGCTGTAAGCCTTCGTTCGGAATGATGAGCTTCCATAAAAACTCATTTAAGAGTGGAATGTCTAAGCGTACTGCAAAATCACCTAAACCTGCTTCAATTGGTTCTACTGCGCTGACGAACTGTGCTTTGACAAGGCCAAAGAAATTCCAGTTAATCAAGCCCGCAGCAACGCTGTCGCCAGCACCAGTTGCACTACTTGCTGCATCAGTAGCTGCGCTTGCGCCGTCTACACCAAAGATGCCATCGTACCAAGCTTGTGTATTCCCAATGAAGTCTTCCATGCTCGGATTCGTCATCCAGCCATCAATGATCTTCTTAACGCCTTCAAAGACCCAGACAGCACCGAGCCAGATACGTAATAAGACGAGCACAAATGTTGGTGTACGGTTAGAGAAGTGACCACCAACAAAGCTTCTACGGTTACGAATGGTGAAGAACTCATGCTTCATGTAACTGAAGATCTTGTTCCAACCTAAAACTTGTACGAAATAAACCATATTGATGAAGTGCTTAACGAACATGGCGAAGAAAGAAGCCAGACGAATCTTCTTCTTATCTGTACCAACTTCTGCAGCGCCCCAGCGACCACCGACACAAACCATGACACCATGGCCTGCTGTGTTCAGTACTTCGTACTCTGAGAATTTCTTAATGCCTTTTTCTTTGCCGAAGAGGTCAACAGCAAGGTTATGCGATGCAGTATCTGCAGCATGCTCTGCCATTTCAACCATCTGAGCGATTGGACGCTCTTCACCTTCTGGTACATAGAAGACGTTATCGCCTGCAACATATACGCTTGGATCTGTAAGGGACCTTAAGTAACCATCGGTCTTGATACGACCACGGCCTGCACTATCAAGGTCTTCACCAGCTTTAGTGGTGATATCGGCTGACTCAATACCTGCAGCCCAGATGACGGTACCTGTTGCTTGGTGACCAATGGATCCATCAGGACGCTTGGCTTCGATGAAATCACTGCCGACCTTGGAAACACTTCTACCGAGGTCAACACGGATGCCCATCTTCTCCATACGACGTTGGATCTTATCGCTTGATGCAGTGCTAAGGTTTGGCACCACACGAGCTAAGACGTCAACTGCGACGATGGTGACATCTTCTCTATTAATTTCAAATTGCTCACATAAGATTGGAGCCCACTCGGCTAGTTCACCAGCCATTTCAACACCGGTAAAGCCTGCACCAACAATATGGAAGGTCAATAAGCGACGCTTCTCTTCATAGTTTGTCTCTACAGCAGCCTTACGGAATTGACCTAAGATGTGCTCGCGTAAGTTTACCGCATCATCGTAGCTCCATAGTTTCCAAGAATGCTCTTCTGCACCTTCGACACCGAAGTAGGTTGGCTTTGAGCCAGCAGCAATCACAACATAGTCATATGGATATTGATCGACTTCACCGTGAACAGTTTTGTTCTCGAAATCAATTGAAGCAATATTGTCCAACACTACATTGACGTCACGCTTTGCAAATACCTTCTTCAATGAGATCTTAATAGACTCTTCATCGACACGGTTCGCGGCCACTTCATGCAATTCTGTAAGCATGGTATTGAATGGATTACGATCAATTAAGGTAATCTCTACATCCGCTTTATATTTCTTGACTCGCTTAGCCAGCTTCTTCGCAGTCAATATACCTGCATAACCGGCACCGATTATCACAACTTTCTTTGTCATATATATACCCCTTCCCTGGAATCGTCATCTATTATACAGCGATTTGATCAAAAATGATATTACCGATAGCCCAAAAGTTAGGACCCTTTTAGCTAATTGGTCTGTTATCTAAAGCAATTCGTTCTCTGCCGATCTGTTTAGATGTATGCGTTCACTACTAAATTCAGTTTTGCTAAGATATTTTCGGCATATTCATGCTTGCGCCAAAGCCTCTGATAAGCTATGATTTCTGTGAAGTAAAAGCCTTGCACCAGTATATCCCAAGTGAAATGGACTTGGAGTTTCTACCGGACACCGTAACCTGTCCGACTATTGGTACTTTATTGGTGGTGGCCGTATTTCTAGCTATTGATCTAGAAGTAGCGGCCGATTTCTATTTCTGGAGGAGTTAAATGGACAGTTTCTTCAAATTAACGGAGAACAAGACAAACGTAAGGACAGAGATTCTAGCGGGTATTACTACATTCTTTGCTATGAGCTATGTAGTCGTGGTAAACCCAGCGATCTTGTCTGAAGCAGGTATGGGCTGGGGCGCAGTTTATCTGGCCACTATTATTTCCGCTGTTGTTGGTACCTTGATCATGGGGCTATATGCCAATGTACCTTATGCACAAGCCGCAGGTATGGGCCTCAATGCCTACTTTACCTACACCGTCGTATTCGCATTAGGCTTTACATGGCAGCAAGCGCTATCCATGGTTTTCCTTTGCGGTATGATCAACATCATTATCACCGTCACACGCGTTCGTAAAGCAATCATCAAGGCAATCCCTGAGAGCTTGCAACATGCAATTTCTGGTGGTATTGGTCTTTTCATTGCTTATATCGGTCTTAAAAATGCAGGTCTATTGACCTTCACGAGTGACCCTGGTACGTATGTTGTACTACCATCGGATACAGTCATTGCTAACTCTGCTGCAATCCCTGCATTAGTCGATTTCAACTCAGCTCCTGTTTTACTTGCAGCTATTGGTATCGTACTTACAATAGTTTTATTGATCGCTAACGTGAAAGGCGCTCTCTTAATCGGTATCATCGGCACAACTCTAATTGGTATCCCAATGGGCGTTACCCAAATTGGTGGTAGTGCAGCAGTTGGTCTAGGCGAGTCATTTTCACAACTACGTGGCACATTTGGTGTTATCTTCACATCAGAAGGTATCCCAAGCCTCTTCTCTGACTCAACAAAGATCTTGCCTGCCTTGCTCGCAATCTTCTCCTTCAGCTTGACAGATACCTTCGACACAATCGGTACATTCATTGGTACTGGTCGTCGTTCAGGCATCTTCAGTGACGAAGACATGAAGGCTATGGAAGGTTCCGGTGTGAACTCGAAAATGGACAAAGCCCTCATCTCTGACTCAGTTGCTACATCCATCGGTGCAATCTTCGGTACATCAAACGTAACAACATATGTTGAGAGTGCTGCCGGTATCGGTGCTGGTGGTCGTACAGGTTTAACCTCTGTCATCACAGCCATTCTCTTTGTCTTATGTATTCCGCTACTACCATTAGCAAGTGCAGTACCTGCACAAGCTACAGCTGCTACCTTAATCATTGTCGGTGTCATGATGGCCGCATCCTTCAAGGATATCAACTGGCCAGACCTCAGTGAAGCAATTCCTTGTTTCTTCACCGCAGTGTTCATGGGTTACTTCTATAGCATCTCAACCGGTATCGCCTTTGGTTTCATCACCTACTTGATCGTCTTGATCGTGAAGCGTGCTACAGGTCAAAAGGATGCAGAGAAGCCATCACCAATTCTTATTGGTGCAGCCTTACTCTTCATCTTAGAAATGGTCTTAAAAGCCGTATTCTAAGAAAACTGTAAGTCTTAAATAAAAGCTCTGAGCCACTTCAAAAGCACATTACTTTTGAAGTGGCTCTTTGTTTCCTTTGGTACTGTGGGTATACCCTGAAATCGTGTACAGTATTAAAAAGAAATGTGAGGCACAGATGAAATTTCAAATCAGTAACGACGCAGCCAAATGGTTTATAGATGAATTTAATTTAGAACATGGAGACCATGTTCAGTTTTATATTAAGATATATGGCGGTATTCCAACACCGAGACCTAGTTATTTCTTAGGCATTAGAGTTGGTGAAGTAAGTGAGAGCAGCCAAATGGCCAAAGAAGAAGGCATCAGCTTTTATTTCAATGAAGCGGATACCTGGTTCTTAGATGATTTAAGTTTAAGCATTGAACTGGAAAACGGTGAAGCAGCCTATAAGTTTAGTGAGATGTAAGCATACTATAAGGTTATATATAATTACACTTTTATACGGGACCATTTAGGTCCCTTTTCTTCGCCATCACCTAAGATCATGGACAGGGCAGCTTCGTCACTATCGATATAGTCCCTTAGTTGTTCTTGACCTATGGCAAGCGGCATCCTGTGATGGATATCTGCAATGCTGGGGTTAGATGCTGTTGTAAGAATGACAAAACGAGGTCCATCATCGAATTCTTTGTAGATGCCTCCTAAATAAAGCATGTGGTGCTCTGGATCAGTAAAGAGGTATTTGTCTAATGCCTTACCACGTTCATCGTGACTCCACTCATAAAAGCCTGTCATCGGAATCAAACAGCGTGTCTTTCTTACTGCATCTCTAAACGTGACTTTCTCGATTACGGTTTCTGAACGTGCATTAATAAGGAGCTGTGATCCTTTAAATCCAGGAAAGCCCCAGGTCATAGGACGTGCGATAAAACCATCAGCATGCGTCAAGACTACTGGCACGTAGTTTGATGGGAATATCTCACCTTGTGCCAGTTTCTTGCTCTCTTGTTCACCATAACGTGAATCAATGTAACGCCTGATGTTTTCAAGCTCTTCTACACCATCTTCTGGTGCAATGTAATAACGACCGCACATACTAGATGAATGAACGGATAACGCCTGAGAAATCAAATTCTGCGCCAAAACCGCCTGCCATCTCACTAATTATAGTAGCCCATATAGTGGCAAAGACACTTGCAAATAGTATGCTAAGCACAATACCAATCAAGGCAACAATTAAAGTAGCTCTGGCGTAATTACGGCGGTTGATGTTGCCACCACTACCAAATGCCCAGATAAACATCATCACTATGCCTA
>CAYXVJ010000041.1:1838-14002 GCA_964468675.1 uncultured Oscillospiraceae bacterium | reverse complement strand
AATGCTGTCACAAAGTTTTGAGGCTCTTTTAAGCGTGCCCATCCGTTAGTCTTTAAGTAATCGGATAAGGCTTCGTCTGTTTTAGGTATTTGTCGACTATATTTCATGAACATCTATCCCTTCTTCAAATTGGACGGTAAGTAATATATTCAAACAAAAGCTACGTCTTTTTATCACTATACCTTCTTTATCTCATCCATCATCGCGCGTCTGTTCTTGTAAATCTGTTTCCAACGGTCAACAATACGATTGACTACTAAATCACCGCCTGGAATTGATTTCATATGTATGAGTTTAAGTGCAATCAGCTGATAGGATTCTCTGTTCGTTACGGGCTTCGCCATACGCTCTATTTCTTTTTCATATTTGCCGAGTATCTCATCTGGGTACAGCGCATTTAATGTGGATTCAAAAGATTCTAAAATATAAAAGCCTTCAGTACTCAAAACAAGGTCTAATAGACGGGCATGAAGCGCTTCGATTGCCAATAATTTCCCCACATCTGTTGGATATTGGAAAAGAGTAAAGATATGCTCTCGCTTTACAAGCCATTCGTCCGCATCGTAAAGTAGTTTTAACTCTTGAAAGATTGCAGTAATATCATGCTTGTGGTCGCTAAGCAATGACCAGAGTTCATTGGTGTAGAGTTCTTTATGTCCTGTTTCTTTGTATAGTTCTTTTAATTGCAGTCTATACTTAAGTGCACGAGATGGACTGGATTCCGGGTCATCTCTTAGTTCTTCAAGTAAATGTATGGCTGTATCTAGTTCCTTCTTTTTGATGTGTTGTTTCGCCAAGCATTCTTTCATTTCAGGTACATCTAAATTCTCAAGGCAATATTCTTCTATCTCCTTATCACTCACTTGAAGTTTCTGGAGTACGTCTATCTTCTTTAGCATAGGTATACTTAGAGCAGACCTTGATACCCATGTATGTTGTTCTAGATATTCTCTTGCGGATAGAATTTCTTCATCCAGATAAACTATCTTTTCTTCGAGGAATTCTGCTTCTTGGAAGCATTCAAATATGAAATCTTTAATGAAGGATTCCACATAGTTTTCTGAGTAATAGTGACTTTCTTCCATAAACCAAGAGAACATAGTTCTCTTGAAATCTAAAGAAGCGAGCTGATACATTTCTTTCCATATATCGTACAGCTGATAGCCTATTGCACTGATCTCACCATCTTCATCGTGAGCATCTTCATCTCCTACTTGCATGAAGATATATGTACTCAATTCGAAAGCTTCCTGAAGGTGTTTATGCTTAAGCAAGGAGTTGATCTCATTGTTGATGATTCTTTTCATGTCATAAACCAGAGAGTAGATATCATCAGGAGAAAATGAATCATAGTAGCTTTTATTACTAGCAATGGCATAGTCTATAAGCTTCTTGTAATAGCTCATATCCAAAGCAGTAAGTTTTGTCTGAAACTCCTGCTTAAAGCAGTGATATAACCTTTCGTCGTCTTTCAATAAGCGTATTAAAAATCTTTTTAACTGCAGAGGATCTACTGTTTCAACCAAATCTTCAACGGTCTCTACTTCTGTAAGTTCTAGATTTTCAGTTCCATGCTCATCTAGATAGAACAAGGCTGCTGCAATGTGTTTGCAGTATCGCATTTCATTTGCGTACGGGCATGAGCAGTGTAGATCCTTAATCTCTTGATCTGTAATTTTGATCCTAACATGGTAGATTTCTGAACCATGGACGAATAATTCTATATCCCCATCTTTCATAAAGACATCGTGAATATGTTCACCTGAGTAGTACAGAAAGCCTCTTTGCAAAATATGTTCTGGAAACAGTTCTTGCCACATTGTTCTTCTCCTACAGTAGTTAATATACTACTTCATAGTAACGTATCTTAAAGATTCGGTATAGGACAGATTTGATCGATTTATGCTAATGATATTCGCGTAAAGTAAATTAATTGCACCCACCAGTTTAGGTAGGTGCAATTGACTGATCTACTATATTCTTTTCCTAGTCTTCAAACAACTCAGGTGCGAATCGTTTGGGATCGACATCCATAAACTTACTTCTTTGGAATTTGTCCTTCAAGGCAAAGGGCACTGTGCAATCGAATATCGTTTTTGTCGCAATCCCTTTATCGCGTATGGATGGACTGTATTCAGGGCTTTGTGATGGGTCTAGTGGGTGACAACGTACACCTGGTATCGTAACGATGTCCATATCTCCTTGAAACCTTGTGTTTAGTGCCCACAGCACATCATCTGAGTCAAACGGATCGACATCCTCATCGACAAGGAAGACATGCTTTAGTTCAGGGAAGGCTGCAAAGGCTAAGAGCGCTGCTTGACGTTGACGACCTTCATCGCTTGATACACTCTTCTTGAATTGCAAGACGGCCATGTACTTACCACCACCTGATGAGTGTGCATAAACATTTAATAGTTTACCAGGCATGGCTTTTTCTACCATCTGCAAGATGCTTGCTTCCGTTGGGATGCCTGCCATATTGACGTGTTCTTCACTAGGACCGATAACGGTTTGCATAATTGGGTTTTTGCGATGTGTTACGGCTTTTACCTTGATGACGGGTATCGATTGTACGGCTCCACCTGTATAACCAGGGAATTCTGGCATAGCCTTACCTGTATTTGTATTTTGGTCTTCACGTATGCGCTTATTGGGAACTAATTCACCTTCGATGACATATTCTGCATTGGCAATGGCCATCTCATCGATAGTCTTACATTTAGTTAATTCAACTGGCTTATTACGAATACCGCCTGCAATGGTTAACTCGTTAAAACCCAGAGGCGTAGTAGGTGGTTCGAAACAAGAAGCAATCTCAATTGCTGGGTCCACGCCAATACTGATGGATATTGCTAAGGGCTTACCTTCTCGCTCAGCCTTCTCACGGAAGACCTCTAAATGGCGTGCGCCCGGTACAAAATACATGGACATCTCGTCTTTGCTTTGTAAGCAGAGACGGTGGATGGTGACATCGGATTCACCTGTTTCTTGGTCTGATGCATAGCACATCCCCATCGTTACATAAGGGCCAGCATCCTCTTCTGTGTTGGTAGGAGCTGGAATAAGCTTTCTGATATCAAAATCAGGGTCACTGGCAAGGTGTACTACTTCTTGGCACTTGGCGTCCTCATTTGGAATTTCTATAGGATCGATTGGGTTTTGTACGGCATCGTTCAATAAGAAACCGAGTCGCTCAGGCTTTGTGTTCAGTATTAAAGCTGCACGTTCTCTACTAGCTAATAAGCCGATGATGACTTTGGCGTCTTCATGGCCTTTTACGTTATTGAACATCATGGCAGGTCCAATTTTAGCTGGACGCATCACGGTACCACCAGCACCAATATGGCGATACACACCAGATAATTCTGCGTGTGGATCAACAGCCACATCTGTTTCAATATATTGACCTGGAACGGACTTTAACACATCGATTGCGGAACGCAAATCATTTACTTTTCTTTTTGGCATTCGTTTCCTCCTGATAAAGATCATTTTGAATTGATTTGAAAACATCAATCTTAACTATAGACTGTATAGCGACTATACAGTTAAGGATTAAAAGAGTTTTAAGAGAAGCGTAATTGTTTCTTATCGCTACGTTATAGGACTTATAGGTATCTGTAACTCGCAAAAATCCACAGCATTCTTATCGTCATAAAAGGTGGTGTCTAATAAGCAGATGTCCACGATGTCAGCTGTAATTTTATATTCATGGGCTTTAACCCATTCTAATAACTTAAATAAATGTTCTGTCTCATAAGGCATGGCGTACTTGTACTTACAAACGTATTGCCCAGCCGGAAGGATCCTCGTATGCTCAATGTCAACAGTATCGATAGGTAAGGTGACATAAGCACCTGAACCTTTTAACACATCACTTGAACGAATATCTTCCATGTTGATGTTACTTGTTTTCAAGATGCTACCAAAGCCAGCTGAAGGTAGCATGTTAGCTTTAATTAATAGCTTCCAAGCCTTCATCATAACAAGATGTAACTGTTTCTTATTCACTTCATCTTCATATGGCAAAAAGACTACCCTTCGTTCTGGAAATTCCTTAATTACCGGAGGCAGATCAATCTCATCTTGGAATTGATAAGCTTTTTGATAGAGATTTAATCTTGTATCAATGAAATTTCTTGTGACTAACAATTGCCTGATCTCATCGTCAATGAAATCTTTATGGCTGTCTAGAAGAGAGATGGCAGACTCAACATCCCGCTCGCCAATATGCTGCTTGATGACATCAAGTTTGATGCCTAATTCTTTTAGGAGCAGATTTCTCTTAACAGGGGGATTTGATTGGCATGGTAATAGCGATAGCCATTCGTATCTACCCGATGCGGCTTGAATAAACCGATCCTATCGTAATAGGTCAGTGTTTGCCTTGATATGTCATGCATCTTTGCCATGTCCCCGATGGGAAATTCTGCTTGCATCGTAGCCTCCGAGAATTCTTAATCTGCTGACATCCATCATTTTAGCATAGGTGTTTTACTCTAAAGCTGATGAAGCTAGAATCATCTTGGTGCCAATTAAATTTCAATATTGATATAGAAAAAGGCAACAGGATGAGTCCTGCTGCCTTATGGTAATCGAGTTAAATTGTTAGCTTATCTGCGCTCAGATGTGCTTACTCTTCTCTTTTCTCTTTCAACTGCTTCTAATGCTTCTGTCTTACTACCAGTTGTAGATCTAATGGAGTAAGCGACATTAACAATATGGTCAGATGTTCTTTGTAGTGAGAAGAGAACCGAGTAGATGCTCTTCGATACTTCGACTGGGTACATACCTGAACCCAGGCGAGCTACGTGCTCGCTACGAGTAGAGGAGATGAGCTTTTTAATCTTCTGGTGAAGCTTAGCGATTGCTTTGAAGTTTTCTGTTTTGTCTTTGCTGAATGCTTCAAAGCCTAGATCGAACATTTCAGAGACGAGATTATAGATGCGGCTGAGCTCATCTTTAGTCTGGTCTAAGAACTCTACATCATTTTTAAACATATAGTTCGTCTCTTTGGCGATGAGTACTGCGTAGTCACCTAAACGCTCGATATCGTTCGTAACGTGGTGTAAGCCACCAATGAGTTTTTCGTCATCTGCAGACTTTGTTGCCGATGAAATCTTGATAAAGTAGCTGGTTAACTGATTGGTTAAGAAGTCGATACGGTCTTCTGTCTTAGCAATCTCTTCACTTTCAGAAGTATCGTGATTGATTAGAGATTTGAAAGCACGATCTAAGTTTAACTTGGCGAGGCTTGCCATGTCATATAACTCATTTAATGCTTGTTGGATAGCAACTCCTGGAGTCTTTAACAAATGGTCTGCAATGTAAGTTGCTTCTTCTTTTGTTGCAGGTTTGTCCTTGATGAGTCCTTCAACGAAGTTGACTAGTGGGTCAAGGAAGATTAGTAAGATTAAGGTGTAAAAAGTGTTGTAGATTAAGTTAAATGTTGCAAGACTAAATTGTGGTTGGCCTTGGAATAAGCGTTCGAAGAAATTGACAATCGGTGCTCTGAAAATCATGAGGACGATAGTGAAAGAAATGGCACCAATAATGCTCGTGATGAGGTGGAACAAGGCGATTCGCTTACCTTTGGCATTCGTTGTTAAGGAGGCCATGATGCCGTCACTACATGTACCGATGTTGGCACCCATGACTAAGAAGAAAGATTGATCGATGTCTTGGATGACGCCTGTTGCTAAGAAGGCAATGAAGATACCTATAGCTGCTGTAGAAGATTGGATGATGGCGGTAAACAAGATACCCAAGATGACCAGTAAGATCGGGCTATGCATCACTTCATATTTAAACACTTGTGAGAGTTGGATGCTGAGTGTGGAGTCTGCGCCACCGATGGCCACTTCCATGACTTCCATACCAATGAACAACATACCAAAACCGATAAAGAATGGTGCAATCTTGTTTAAAGACTTATTATCAGTTGTGAAGATGATAATGACGCCGATAAATGAGAGGGCTGCAAAGACGGAGCTGATGCTAAAGCCACCCTTGCTGAGGCCAGATAAGGCGAATAAGAAGGCGGTAAGTGTAGTACCAACCTTTGCACCTAAGATGAAGCCAGCACCTTGTTTAACTGTAACAATGTTTGCATGAGCAAGACCTACAGTCATAATCGACGTAGCGGATGACGATTGTACAAGAGCTGTGGAACCGATACCGATTCCATAGTTGACTACTCTGTTCTTATCTATTCTCTTGAACAGATTTCGTATGCCAGGACCTGCACTCTGCTCTAAGCTCGAGCTCATCTGTTTCATACCAAACATGAAGACAGCGACTCCGCCCAACATAAGCAGAAGATCCATTAATATTTCCATTTAGTTTCTCCCTGATTCTATCATTCGTTTCTTTAAAGACATGTGGTACCAAGCTGAATCAAGGCCTGACACGCGGGTATGCAAATAAAGTGACTACTCGGTAAAAACTCCATTGTGAGCGTTACTTGTAGGTCTTCTGAAGCAGTAAACCTTAACAGAGCATTAACGTGATCTTAACAATGGAGTAAATTAATGATATCAAAAAAACTTGTTATATTGAAGTGATTGAGCCATAAACGGTCAGATTTGTGAGATTTAGGCAAAAAAATAGCAGCTTACTACCAGATTGCATTCTGAATGTAGCCTGACTGGATAAGCAGTCTTTTGTTTCACGTACCTAAGTCTTTAGCATAGTACAAGATAAGCTCATCGTCTTCTATACTTGAGCCAAGATGGATATCATAGCCCCAGTGCAGATAGATCGCAAGATTTCTACTTTCTTTAGCTTCTACACCTATGGTCAAGCGTTGATATCCTTCTTCTTTAATATATGCTTCCATGAATGAGATGAGTTTAGATACATGTCCCAATCCTTCATAAGCTTTTTGGATTCTAAGTGCATTGATGTTCGCAACAGATTCATTATCTGCTAAGAATGATCTACCTTGAACTGCTTTACACTCACTAGAGAATAGGAGGGTGGCTTCACCGATTGTAGTGCCGTCATTGGTAATGACGAAAGTTTTGGCCTTGCCGCTCTCGTTATCAGATATGAATTGTGCTTTCCATGATACCCAACGCTCATCACCAGGGTGATCTTGAATGTTTTGATCCCAGATTTCTTCTAAATCTAATCTTGTAGCGGATCTTATCTCTACTTTACTCATCGAACTAAGCTCTCCATTTCTTCTAGTCATGATACCATTTTCAATATTCGCGAAAGCTTATTTGCTAGGCTTTTGTATTCTGTCAAATCTTCTAGTAGGATAGCTTTAGTTTTGATCATATTTCACCTCATAATTGCTATGCAGTACATTATGTGGTGAAAATAAAGCAAATACATCTAGAGTATTTGAATCAGTAAGCAATTCATCTTTCTTTCTCACATAGACGGTAAATGATTTGGATTGAATCTTGCAGGTAAACTATAATGCAGCTGCGATCAAGAGAAGTTTTTGATGGCTTGGTCCATTCAGCTATCTCAGCCTTCACTTAGGCTCGTCATCAGCTGGAATATCTTCCTTGTAGAATTAACATTTCTTATAGTCATCTGCTTATAAAGCTTATTGCCTGCAAGCTTAACTAAGCCGCTTTTACTAACCTTGTCACGAGGTGTGGACCAAAGGAGAGCGCCTGGGACATAGAAGACTGTATCAACGCCTTTGACAATTTTGATATTATTCAAGATCTCTTCTTGATCGACTTCTTCCCACAAGAATAGAACATCGCTTTTCATTCGATCGTCATTGGTCCAATCTGTTGGTAGCTTATCCATAAGCTTATTGATCTCATCTAAATTACGAAGACATACTTTGATTTCTAAAGAAAATTTAGATTTGATGAGATCTTCTAAGATATTTACAAGCTCAGATCGTTCATGTTTCGAATCTGAGAAGACTATGTTGCCAGAGTTAATGTAGGTGACTACATTTTGCATCCCAACTTCTTCAAAAGATTGCTTTAAGGCTTTCATGTTGATGCTGTTCTTACCGCCAACATTGATACCTCTTAAGAGTGCTAGATAAATCATGTGTATACCTCAAGTTGTTTTGTCTACAAATAGACCGAAAAGCTGTGGTAGTCATCTGCTTTTTTGAACCCGTTGGATTCAAGAAATGAAGTGAGTTCATTGTCTTCATGTTCAACGAAATAAACGAGCTTTTGAACACCGTGCTCCTTCAATTCATGAATCAATGCAGACATGAGTTTCGGTATATCTAGGCCAGAGAAAGCATAGAGTTCAGCGTACATAATCCCCATTTTCTCATAACGTATAGCGGCTGCTATGCCTTCAATGTCTTCGTTTCCGAGAAGAACTACAGTCCAGCGCTGTAACTGTTCGTAGATACGTTTGGCTGTCCAATAGACATCTTTATATGCCTTCTCATGATACTCTTTAAAGAGTTTGTAGTTATCTTCATTTAAGGTTTGATAGCTAGATTGTTTATCTACGGGCATGGAATTTAAATTGACTTCATAACGAAGTAAGATCTCATCTAGCAGATAACCATGTTTCTTGCTATAGACCATCGCCTCTTGATGGCTACTAGGATAAGCGAAGTGAAAGCTATAGCCAGGATATTGATCTCGTAGCATGCTTAGGAAAAAGTCAGCACTAATATCAAAGTTTTGCTTGGTAGCTATACCACCATTGGCTTGAATATATTTTTCTTCTTCATCTACGATTAAAGCTAGGACAGCATATTGATCATCTATGGTGCATGCCCATAAATATCCATTCTCATACGCCTTTTGATACATCTTTTCAAGATCAGATAGATGAGCTCGTCTAGGATCTTACTATCGATCGTCAGTAACTCTATACGGTTCACTATGTTTTCCTGATCCATGATCTACCTCAATAAACACCTTAGTCTTTTTCTACACCCATTCATTATAAGGTTAAAGACACTAATGTTGCTAGGTATTACTAGAGTGTGATCTACTATGTTTCTGCTCAAACAATCTGTTTGTGGCATGAATTGATTACAGCCTGAATAAGCTATCCGACTATATCTTGTTCTTGATCTGTCTTAGATTGCTATGCTTAAGAAGGGTGAGGACCGTATGTATCGTCAAGATAGGTGATGGTGGCTTTCATTAACTTTTCTAAGGCATCAATGTTGATATCGGATAGTCGCTTCGCATAAATGCAGGCTTTACCCATCGTAAATTTGCCCAAGTCTTCTAGTAGATACTCGTGTTCAGGATCTCCTGTATATACATATAAAGAGATTGCCGCTTTACGTGGCGAGAAGGCTAGAAGTGGCCAATCGCCTTCTTGCTTGCTGCGTTCAGATTTGTAAGGGTATTTACCAAAGCCAATCATGGAGGCGCCCCACATCTTAGGTGGAAATCCTGTCACCCTTTCCATGATCTTGATGAGCTCATAACTATCTTCTCGCTTTTGTTCAGTGTTAGCAAAATTCGTGATGAATTCAAAGACATCACCATCATGTTCTTGTGTCTTTAATGTCGCCATCTGTATACCCCCTTTTTCTTATAGAAACAGTATACGTGAAGTGAAGATTTTCTTAGGGTGAATTGATTCTTCTTTTTAGATGGTGACTGTAGAAATCTTTTTGTGTCATTCATCGGCATGTTGTATTTGATAGTATTCGTTCTATTCTTCGTGCTTTCTCGAAGTATCACATATGGTATATTATCCATAGTGAATTGAAGAGAGGTACACCTATATGTATACGTGGTCACTGGATAAATTATATCTTGATTTTAACGAGACCTATGAAGCAGATTTGAAGACGCTGGATTCTAAATTAGATGAATTGAGTGTATTAGCAGAGAAACTAAAAGACAAAGAAGACTTAGAGAACTGGATTCGTTTTAACCAAGACGTAAGCACCCTCTCTCGTAATCTGGGTGCATTCACCATGCTCAGGATGTCAACTGATGTAAACGATGCACAAGCTAAAAAGTACTATGGTCAATTGATGAACATCTCATCTAAAGGTGCAAGACCATCTGCTTTGTTCTCCAAATGGATTTATTCTGTAAGAGAAGATTTTAAAACTTGGGTTGATGAAAGCCCCTTGATTAAAGAACACGCTTTCATATTGGAAGAAGACATTGATGGTGCAAAATACACCTTGAATGAAGATGTTGAAGTCGCCATCAGTCGCTTAAAGATCAATGCGTCGAATAACTGGAGCCAATTACAATCGCATCTAACATCCAACACTACTGTTGAATTTAGAGGCGAGCAGCACACCATGACGTCTTTAAGGAACCTTGCCTATGACAGTGACTCTGTTGTAAGACAAGAAGCCTATGAGGCAGAATTGGAGCTGTATAAGAAAATTGAAGATTCTATTGCTTATAGTTTAAATAGCATTAAGGGTGAAGTGATTCATACGAACAACATGCGTGGTTACACATCCCCTCTATCAGAGACACTAGATCAAAGTCGTTTGTCTAAGGAGTCTTTAGACGCACTGGTCAGTGCCATAGAGAAGAATCTGCCGAACTTTAGACGCTACCTTAAACATAAAGCTAAAGTCTTTGGTCATGAGGGTTCCTTACCATGGTATGACTTATTCGCTACACATGAAGTAAAGAACTCAAAAACATATTCTGTTGAAGATGCTCAAAAGTTAATTTACGATAATTTTAGCTCATTTGCAGATGACTTAGCAGATATGGCTAAGCGCTCCTTTGATGAGGACTGGATAGACTATCTTCCTAAGGAAGGCAAACGTGGTGGAGCATTTTGCTCGAACTTACCTCAGATTAAAGAGAGCCGCATGATGCTCAACTTCGGTGGTTCCATATCCGATGTGGTCACCATGGCTCATGAGCTTGGTCATGCGTACCATGGCCTTATGATTCAAGATAACTCGATCTTGAACACAGGTTACTCCATGCCTGTTGCAGAAACAGCATCCACCTTCTGTGAGAACATAATCTTCAACGCTTCCTTAAAGCAGGCAAGTGACGATGAGAAGATTATGCTGATTGAAAACACCTTACAAGACATCACCCAAATCACGGTAGATATCTTATCGCGCTATAAGTTTGAGAGTGAAGTGTTCGAAAGAAGACAAAATGAATTCTTAGACTCCAAAGCCCTCCAAGACATTATGGTCCAAGCACAAAAGGATACCTATGGAGATGGCCTCTCTAGCTACCACCCATACATGTGGGCGTGTAAAGGCCACTACTACAGTGCTGGAAGAAACTTCTATAACTTCCCTTATGCATTTGGTGGCTTGTTTGCACTAGGACTCTACTCACAATATCAAAAGGAGGGTGATGCCTTCGTAGATAAGTACCGTACCCTTCTAAAGAAGACACCGGTAGCAAGCTGTGAGGATGTTGCAAAAGTTGCAGATGTGGATATCACTGATGTAGCATTTTGGGAATCCAGTATCAGTCAAGTAAATGCAATGATTGATCAATATATTGAACTGACATCTTAATCTGTTACTGAATCTAGATGAAACAAAAATAAACGCTAGCCATAGATAAGGTCTCGATGCCTTAAATGGGCTAGCGTTTATTTTTCTTAATTAACTCTCTTTGATTGCCCGTGGGAACCAGTGTTTTGTTTTGTTAACAAACTTAACCAATAGAAGCATAACAGGTACTTCGGTTAATACCCCTACTGTACATACAAGTACTACTGGAGAATCTAAACCGAAGAGTGCTATTGCCACTGCGACGGATAGTTCAAAGAAGTCGGATGCAGCAATTAACGATGTGGGTGCTGCGATGTCGCAGGGTAATTGCATACCTTTACTTACGGCATATGTGAGTGCAAAGGAGATCGTATTTTGAAGGACAAGGGGTATTGCAATCAATAGGACATAAAGTGGATATTCTACGATTATGTCGCCTTGGAAGATAAATATAATGACTAGTGTGAGTAGTAAGCCAACTGTTGTTATACCATCAAATTTACTGACAAACTGATTGTTAAAGTAGGTGTCACCTTTAAACTTCGTAACGATGATTCTTGATAAGATGCCTGCAGCTAATGGTATTACAACAAACAATACAATTGACATAATGAGGATATCAGTAGGTAGAGCCATGTTGTTAATTCCGAGTAATAGCTGAACAATAGGAATGAATAATACCAATATCAATAAGTCATTAATTGAAACCTGTACGAGGGTTTGAGCGGGGTTACCCTTGGTCAGTGTG
>CAYXVJ010000041.1:0-1828 GCA_964468675.1 uncultured Oscillospiraceae bacterium | reverse complement strand
GTGCTCCAAACAAAAACCATTGCTGTACATGGCGCTGTCCCCAGAAGAACGGCACCAATGACAAAATCGTTTGCGATATGAGCAGGAATAATGGATTTGAAGATATATTGGAAGAATACTGTAGCCAAGCCGAACATTAAGAATGGTTTGATACCCCAGCTTGCAAGGGAAGATATAATGATGCCTTTCGGGTTTTTGCCAACATGTTTTATAGATTTAAAATCTATTCTTAACATCATGGGATAGATCATTATCCACATTAGTATGGCAAGCGGTATATTTTGACCTGCTATCTGCATACCTTCTAAGCCTGAGCGAACAGTAGGTAAGAATCTGCCGATTAATATGCCAACTGCCATGCAAATAAGCACCCAAAAGCTCAGGTATTTTTCAAAAAAACTAATACCTTGTAATTTTTCTTTGACCATTATTTTGACCTCTAATTTTATTTCTCTTTTTTATTTTTCATGTAATGCTTCTGACCACCAGATAGGTTATAGACTTGTTTAAATCCATTACCTAAGAAAATATTTTGTGCTGCGTTTCCTGTAATACCTTTATTGCAATAGGTAACGACCACAGCATCCTTATCTAAGTCTTCGATCTGAGCACGAATATCCAAATGAGGCATACTCTGAGCCGTGTCAATGTGGTTTTTTAAGTATTGTTCACTGACTCTAGCATCAATAAGTATGTATTTTTCTCCAGATTCTTTTAACTCGTCTAGCTTTTGTGCTGTGATCACAGGTCTTCCTCTGTTGATCGCATTGTCTAGAATCATGCCTGTGTACATAACAGGGTCTTTTGTGGTAGAAAATGGCGGAGCATAACCCAAATCTAGATGAAATAGATCGTCGACTTGCGCTTTGAATGTAATCGCTGTAACAAAGACATCTAAACGTTTATCGGCACCTTCACCACCTACAATTTGCACACCTAAAAGTCTTCCGTCTGCCTTATCAGCGATTCCTTTAATGGTCATTTCTTGACCATTCATGTACTCTGGTTTATTGGGTTTTGTATTATGGCAAACAACCACATCATAGCCTAATTCTTGTGCTTCTCGTTCAGATAAGCCACTTTGTGCTACTGTCAGTTCAAATACTTTAAAGATACCTGTACCTAGAACACCACGAAACGTTAAGTTGCCACCAGTAATTACATCGCCTGCAATTCTTCCTGTTTTATTAGCAGTAGAGCCTAGAGGACGATAGACAGGTATTCCCGTTACAAGATGAACGTGTTCAATGCAATCACCACAAGCGTAGATATCAGGCATATTCGTCTGCATTTTCTCGTTAACTTCAATCGCTCCAGTTGTGCCAAGCTTGATGCCTGCTTCTTTCGCAAGCGTGACATTGGGGCGAACACCAGTTGAAACAATGACCATATCTGCTGGAATTATTTCACCACTGGCAAGATGAACTGCATTACTATTTATGTTTATCACATCGGCATCTAGATAGACTTTAACGCCGTGTTCTTCAATATGTTTTTGAACGTATATTGCCATATCACTGTCTAGACCTGGTGTAACTTGTGGTAGCCTTTCAATTAGCACGACCTCAATACCAAGTAATCGCAGGTTTTCGCAAACTTCTAAGCCGATAAAACCTGTGCCTACGATGGCTACTGTTTCAGCTTGCTTTGTTTCAATAAAGTTTTCAATCTTCTTCATGTCATTAATTGTTCTGAGCGTGAAGACATGTTCTCCATCAACACCTTGAATCGGTGGTACAAATGAAGTGGCTCCAGTTGCAATGACCAGTGTATCGTAATGGTCAATAAACTCATTACCAGATGCTAGGTTCTTAACCTTAACTGATTT
>CAYXVJ010000040.1:3465-14005 GCA_964468675.1 uncultured Oscillospiraceae bacterium | reverse complement strand
CATATTCATAAGACACTATTTGCTCTTGTTCTAGTACTTTGTTGTCTGTCTCTTTGGCTTCCTTATAGTGTAGATTCAATGCTGCTTCTAAACTTTGAATCTCACGGTTTCTACCAAGAAGTCCCGAACTCTTCTTTCTTGTATAACCACCGGTCATAGAACCACCAGGGTTTAAAACATCGCCTTCTAAAGTAACGATACGAAAGCTTTGCCCAAAGTGTCTTGCGATCGGCATAGCAAGGTCCAATGTACGTACGACAACGATACGGCCTAGGATGTTCTTTACAATGGCGTCGATTTCTTGCGGGTAAGAAATGAGATCGGCTGCAATACCGATGTAGCCACGGTGACTAAACTGTTCTAGATCGTTTAATTCACGTTCGTTTAGACTTCGTGCACGGATCGTGTCTATCGGTAAGAAGGTTGCGCGGCCTAGGCGCTCTCGTTTCAAGAGGTCAATGATGGAGGCGGCATGTTTTGATGTATCAACAACAATGTTTTGCACACTCGCACCAAGCGCAATTTCAATCGCTAATTCCAGCTCCTTATCGACCGTTAACAGGGAACCTAAAGCACCCCTTACAGCTGACCTTAAGAATTGATCGCTAGAAGCACGCCTTAAAATGTTTCTGGTTGCCTCAGCATAGCCTTCCATATTTCGTTCCAGTTCACGTAAGGTATCCAAACGATAGGTTTTATTCCTGATGTCTTGTTGGTGGCGTTCACTTAAGATCTCTAATTCTTTAAGAACGTTTCTGTCTTTTGTGATCTTCTCTTGGATCACTCGGCTGTTTTCAGCAAGCTTTGCATCCTCTTGTTTCAGCTGATCTAGTCCTTCTTGACAGGCTAGGAGACGCAATTGAACGGCTTCGATTTGCTCTTTTAGCTCTAAATCTTCTTGATTGAACAAGGCTTCTTGCTCAACTAAGAGTGCCGCTTCACTTTCTTGCCTGAGCTTTAAGCTCTCCAAGTGACGCCTTTCACGGCTTTCTTCTTCTTGTCCTCGCTTAAGCTCGCCAATTTTGTCTTCAGCTTCTCTTACATCCGCTTGATGTTGATGTAACTTAGCCCTTAATTCGTCAAACAAATGCTTTGCTAAACTTAAGCGTTCACTTAAGGCTTTGATCTTGTCTTCACGATCATCTAAATCAAGTTTTAATGCTTTGATGCGAGATTCAATTTGCTCTTCTGAATCACCATGTTCACCCAAGCGTCTTTGGAGTTGCTCGTAACGTTCACTTAAGCGACTTTCTTCTTGCTTCGTTTGTGCTTCGTCTGTAAGAAGCTGGTCACGAAGCGACCTGAATGCACTCAAGTCTTCGCTGATCTTAGCAAGTTTTTCTTTGCCGTTTAATTGATCGATATCAAGTGCTTCTTCTTTCTTAATCGATTGTTCCAAATCGACGCTTAAGGCTTTGATATCTGCCTTTAATTTAACGTCCCTTTCGTTTGCCTCCTCAATTCGATAGGCAATGAGACGTATGTCTTCTTGGCGCATCTGGCCATGGATGTTTAAATAAGCCTTAGCTGTTTCAGATTGCTTTTTTAACGGTTCTAATTGACCTTCCAACTCCATTAGAATGTCGTTGACACGGGTTAGGTTTGCTTCTGTATGTTCAAGCTTACGGACAGCTTCAGCTTTCCTGGTCTTGTATTTTTGAATACCAGCTGCTTCTTCGAAGACGCGTCTTCTGTCTTCTGACTTACTCGATAAAATCTCATCGACCTTACCTTGGCCAATGATGGAGTAACTGTCTTTACCAAGACCTGTGTCCATAAAGAGATTGTTGATGTCTTTTAAACGTACTTGCTGTTGATTGATTTTATATTCGCTCTCACCACTGCGGTACAAACGCCTTGTAATCGCTACTTCAGCAAAATCAATGTTTAAGAGCCGATCGCTGTTATCTATGTTCATGGTCACTTCAGCAAAGGACATGGACCGTCTCGTGGATGTACCAGAGAAGATGATGTCTTGCATGGAGTCACCACGCAGTGTTTTAACCGATTGCTCACCTAAAACCCAACGTATGGCATCGGTAACGTTTGATTTACCACTGCCGTTGGGTCCCACAATAGCCGTAACACCTTCATGAAACTCAAGTAGTGTACGTTCTGGAAATGATTTAAAACCATGTATGTCTAAAGAGATTAAATGCATGTTTACCTTTCGGATTCAGCGCGTATTTCTGTCAAGGCAGCTTTGGCTGCTTGCTGTTCCGCTTGTTTTTTACTTTTGCCTCTACCTTGACCCAATACTTTATCGTCCATCTGGACCTCAGCTGTAAACACTCTATCGTGTACCGGTCCTTCTTCATCGGTAATGACAAAGCTCACTTTAGGAAGATCAGGGTGTGCTTGGATTAATTCTAACAGACTGCTTTTGTAGTCAAGTGCTAGTCGTCCATCTAAAGCCATTTGATAATAAGGCTTTAAGACGTTTAAGACAAGCTTTTTAGCAGTCTTGAAGTCGCTGTCTAAATAGATGGCTGCAAAGACAGCTTCCATGGCATTGGCTAAATTTGAGTCTTTTTCCCTACCACCGCTACTTTCTTCGCCTCTACCAAAGCGCAGGTATTGCCCCAGCTCTAAAGAGCGAGCTGCTTCAGATAAAGTAGGTTCACAAACAATGGCTGCACGTAGCTTTGATAAGTTGCCTTCTTTATAGGCTTCATCTTCTTGAAATAAAGCTTCAGTCACGCTCAAGCTCAAAACAGAATCACCTACAAATTCCAAGCGTTCATTGTCAAAAGGAGCAATGTCTGGATGCTCGATCGCAAAGCTTCGATGCGTCAAAGCTTCCTCCAAATATTGATAGTCTTTAAAAGAATAGCCTAAGCGCTCTTCTAACTCTTTATACGCATCATGCATTAACGACCGCCTACCTTCATCTCAGGCAATATTAAACTAGGTGAACCGATGCCACCAGGTCCGCCAAAATAAAGGTCATCACCGACATGGCTGATGCCTGTTAAAAGATCTTTAAAATTGCCTGCAATCGTAATCTGATCGACTGCTTGTACGACTTCACCCTCTTCTAACCACTGACCTTCTGCCATTAAGGAGAATTCACCACTGACGCTATTTAAACCTGCATGAAGCCCGCTAACACCTTCAATCAATAAACCTGTACCTAATAGTTGTCTTAAATCCTCTGCCTTTGTCTCGCCTGCTTTGATGTATAAGTTACCTGGACTTATGCCACTGCCTAAAGCAGAGGAATGTCCTGTTGTTGTAAGACCTGCTTTTTTAGCGGTTTTAAGATTATGTAAGAACGTTAAAAACACACCATCTTCAACTAAGGTTAAAGGTTTAGCTGGGCTACCTTCACCGTCATAGATCAATGGGTTGGTCTTTAAATATGGATCAGAGACCAATGTGATGAGTTTACTTGCGATAACTTGTCCTTCTAAACCTGTTAAGAAAGATAGTTTCTTTTGGCTCATCTCTGCACTAAATACAGACCAGAAGCCTGCAAGTAAGCTTCTAGCTGCTTCCTTACTGATTAAGACAGGATAAGAGCCTGCAGGAACAGGTTGTCCACCAAAACGCCTTTTGGCCTTCGTTACGGCTTCTTCAACAATGCCATCAATGTCTAGAGCCTTTTCGTCCCAACGGAAGGCGTAAGCATTTTGCATCTCGTCACCACGCTTTAAGATTGGTGCCAACATGACGGTAGAACTAGCAGACTTGCGCTCTGCACTTAATCCCAAGCTGTTGTTTAAGCTTTGATACGACTTTACAGTGCTAACTGCTGCCGCATGTGTTCTGATGACTTCATCTTCTTTTAAGACGGCCTCTTCAAGCTTAAAGGCAAGCTTGATCTTGTCGGCTTCACTATAGTGGGCTAATGGATCTTCAGGTAAGGTGACTTCTCTATACACTTGAGGTCCTTGTACAGGGTGCTCATCTTTATCTTCAATGACCCTTGCGTTATCAACAGCTTTAGTCACCAAGCCTTTGGCATCTTCTAAAACTTCTGTATACGCGATGCCTTCTTTACCGTTAAAGAGAACTCTGAGGCTGATTCTGGCTGTAGAGGCCGCCTCATACTCATCGATTTCTTGAGCTTGGACCTGGACAGTGAAGTGATCTGAGCTACTGTAAGCAAGTTCTGCAAAGCTTGCACCTTGCTCCAAGGCTTCGCGGTAGACATCGTCTCTAAATTCTTTTATCTTCATGAGATCTCTTCTCCTTTTCCACCTATGGTTAACTCAGATACACGAATCCTTGGTTGGCCGACCGTTACTGGCAAGCTACCCGATACGGAGCCGCACATGCCTTCTTCTAAGCTGAAGTTTGGACCCACTCTATCAATCTTACTTAAAATTTCTGAGCCCTTACCAATTAATGTAGCTCCTCTTACAGGGCTTACAATCTTGCCATTTTTAACCCAGTAGCCTTCTCGTACACTGAAGTTAAATTGACCAGTAAGTGGATTAACCGATCCACCACCCAAAGCCTTGGCATATAAGCCTTTGTCCATGGAACTGATCATTTCCTCGTTGTCGTCAGTACCACTTTCGATGTAGGTATTGGTCATACGGGATGTTGGAGCATACTCATAGCTTTGTCTTCTACCAGAGCCTGTAGCTGGCATATTCATACGCCTAGAACCCAAACGATCAATTAGATAAGAGGTTAAAATACCATCTTTAATCAACTGGTTCTTTTGTGTAGGCATGCCTTCGTCATCAATATTTAACGTACCCCACTCACCAGGCATTGTTCCATCGTCTACTGCAGAGACTTTAGTCGATGCAATTTGCTCACCAAATTTACCAGAGAACTCAGAGTTACCTTTAGCAACACTAGTCGCTTCCAAAGAGTGACCACAAGCTTCATGGAATATAACGCCACCGAAGCCGCCATCTAAAACGACTGGCAAGTATGCAGCAGGACAATCTGGTGCATGGAGCATGGTTACAGCTTGCTTCGCTGCAGCAGTGCCTAGTGCACCTAAGTCTAAGCTTTCATAGAACTCAAAGCCTTGGCCGCTACCAGGGCTCATGCTGCCAGTCTGGGTATCGCTACCGGTTCTTGCTACAGCAGTGATACTAAACCTTGTGTGATGGCGTCTATCTTCAGCCCATAAGCCTTCAGAGTTCACCACCAAGATACGTTGATCCGAATCCATAAAAGAGGATCTCGTTTGTATGATCTCGTCACTATACTGATTGGCTGCCTTAGTTGCTTCCTTCATGATGCGAATGCGCTTGTCATGAGGAAGATCAAAAAAGAGTTCTTTGGCAGAGCTATCGTAGCGATTAGCTTTAAACGTTAGAGATTGATTCAAATCACCAGTAAGCTTTAATTCAGATAAAGCATTGGCTGCACGGGTCGCAGTCCTTAGTAAGGACGCTTCACTTAAATCATTCGTATATGTATAAACGGATCTTGTTTGATGCAGTACTCGAATGCCGGCACCACGGCTGCGGCTATACCCTGCTTTCTCGACATCATTGTCGACCATAGCAAGGTTATTGCCTTCAGTATCCTCAATGAAGATCTCAGCAAAATCTCCACCGCTCCCCAAGGCCTTTGTTAAGACTCTTCTTGCAACAGATTCTTGTATCACGTTTTTATCCTTTTCTATGTCTAAACTAACGTTAATTGTAGCATAGATCATGTAATAGCCTTGCTCTTCTTAAAGAAAAAGACCCGGCATTCACCGGATCTCTCAAAGCGATTCTTATATGGGCATTAGGCGTTGTTCTTAACAAAGTCCACTGCATCACCAACGGTGCGGATGCGCTCAGCTTCCTCATCAGGAATTGAAATGCCGAACTCTTGCTCCATGGCCATGACCAGCTCTACGATATCGAGTGAATCTGCATTCAATTCATCTGTGAAATTTGAATCCATGTTCACATCGTCTTCTTCTACACCTAACTGCTCGACTAAAATATCTTTAATCTTATCAAAAATTGCATCGTCTTTCATAATGTTCCTCCAGCGTTATGTCCGCATCATTTATATTCTTTCGCAAAATCGCGCAAAACGGACTTCTTAATGTATAGGTTTTAAAGGATACATCTCATCTTGTCAAGCTTCGACGATCAAAATACTTGTGAACAATTGTTGAGACTAGATGATAAAATGCTTATTCTTCTTGAAATAGTCCCAGCCAGAGACAATTGTAAGCACCACAGATACCAGTAATGCTATGTTTGCGAGAATGTTAAAGATATCCCAAACAAGATAGGTCCCGAACCAAGTAGCAGTTCCCATCGCAAGCATAATCATAATAATAGCGACAATCTGACTGACGGTCTTTGCTTTACCAAGGTTACTTGCCGCAATGACTTCACCTTCAGTAGATGCAATCAAGCGAATGCCTGTTACTGCAAACTCTCGAACCAATACAATGACTGGAACAATTGTAGAAATTCTACCCAATTCAACCAGTGCGATAAAGACTGCAATCACGAGCAATTTATCTGCGATTGGATCTAAGAACTTTCCGAGGTTGGTTACTAAATTACGTTTCCTGGCCAAATGTCCATCTAGAAAATCGGTATAAGATGCGATCGAAAAAATCACCATGGCGACCAGCATGCCTGGTCCTGCTATGAATGTGTTCCAGCTAGATAAAGCAGACAGCGGTATGGGAAGCATGAAGAGTAGCACCAAGGGAATTAAAAAGATTCTTAGTATCGTTAACTTTGTAGGTAAATTCATATAGGTAGTTTCACTCCTGCACTTTGTGCTACATTCTTTTGTCCTCGTTTGAGGCAACTATAGAATACACCAAAAGACGTCAAAACTTCAATAGAGCTAAATGCCCCACTGTTCAAACAATGATTTTGCATCATGGTAAGAAAAACCCTTACGTTCTGCAGCTCTAAAAAGCTTAGCCTTTACTTTATGCAAATGCTCTCTATCTAGCTCTTTATCTCCGTCTCGAAGGAGAATCAACTCTTTTTTATACCTAGCACGCAAGTACTGAGCTAACAGTAAAATTTCAGGCACCTCTTTGGCAGCATGAATCACAGTATCCTCTGCAATGTCGGTGGGAATACCAAAGGCAATGAGGCGCTTTTTTGCTAATTTATAGCCTTCAGCTTTTGATCCCGTGCGCTCACTAAGGTATTTTTTGGCAACTGCACTGTCATCGATATAGCCTTCTCGTACTAGATCCCTTGTTGTCTGCCAACTCAGATCCTTATCGAATCCTTTTTGAAGAAGTTTATCTCTCACCTTACCAGAACTCTTAGGTCCATAAGATAAATAAGCAATAGCAGCCTCTCTAGCTCGCCTCACTTCAGGGTCAATGTTTACGATTTCATCGATGATGGACGTTTCGTTCAAGGCTTTTTTAACATGAAATAAGGCATCTTGAACCCGCTCCTTAGGAGAAGGATTCAAGATGCCGTTATCATCTATGTTATTCTTTTCGTTATCAGACTTATAAGTCATCCAAATTCAGTAGATCCTCGTCTAAATCTAAATCATCTTCTACATCATCTGCTGCATCACTTTCAGCAGCAGTAGTAGGTCTTAATGTCTTCTTGTGAATGTCGATAATGGTACTGTACACTTCTTCCATGATCTCTGGGTTGTCGTCCAAGAATCTTGAAGCCTTGTCACGGCCTTGACCGATGCGCTCATCTTTGTAGGAGAACCAAGAACCACTCTTTTTAATCACGTCTTCGTCGACTGCAATATCAAGAATCGAACTGGACTTAGAAATACCTTCACCGAAAATCAGGTCAAAGGTAGCTTCCTTAAATGGTGGAGCAACCTTGTTCTTAACTACTTTTACTCGAGTACGGTTACCAATGACATCAGTGCCACTGCGAATGGATTCTGTTCTACGCACATCCATACGTACGGATGAATAGAACTTCAATGCACGACCACCAGGTGTTGTCTCTGGGTTTCCGAACATGACACCAATTTTCTCTCTAAGCTGGTTGATGAATATAACCACAGTGTGGGAACGGTTGATAACAGGTGTTAATTTACGCAGCGCCTGAGACATCAAACGTGCCTGAGCACCCATAACGGAATCACCCATCTCCCCTTCAATTTCTGCTTTAGGTACAAGGGCAGCAACGGAGTCAATGACTACAACGTCGATGGCACCACTACGAACCAAAGCTTCTGCAATCTCTAGAGCTTGCTCACCGTTATCTGGTTGTGAAACAATCAGGTTATCGATGTCAACACCGATCTTTGACGCATAAGATGGATCTAACGCATGCTCAGCATCAATGAATGCTGCAACACCGTCTAAGCGCTGCGCTTCTGCGACAATATGCAAAGCGACAGTTGTCTTACCAGATGATTCTGGTCCATAGATCTCTACAACACGTCCTCGAGGTACACCACCAATGCCAAGAGCTAGATCTAAAGACAATGCGCCTGTCGGTACAACAGAGATGTCTAAATCCGGTCTGTCGCCCATCTTCATGACGGCGCCTTTACCGAACTGTTTCTCTATACTACTAAAGGCTGATTCTAGCGCTTTATTACGCTCACTAGCCTCTTTACGGGTCACTTCCTGACTCGACTTTGAACCTTTACTACTCCTAGCCATGTATACCTCCATAAAGAACATTCGTTCTTATTAATTATAACACTAGATACAATACCGTCAAGCTCTATTTCTCTCTAATTTTATTCAATTTTGTAGAATGCAAAGTTAATTTCTAGTTCTACATTCTTGAAGTAGAACTTAGTCTTACAGTAACATATTTGTCTTTGTCCATCCTTCTCTTTAAACGCATATCTGCCCAATACATTGTCAACACCACAATTATCAAAGGCTTGTGGGTAGAGACGAAAGCGTCAAACCTGACATCGTCTAGTCTCGAAATTGGACGAGTAATAAAAAATATTTCACCCCTCCCAAAGCTCACTTTGTTCTAGGCAAGGTGGAAGTTGAGTAATGCTTTATTTTGATGGAGAAATCCATAAAGCAGGACGAAAACCAATTTTTGCCGTAGCGGATACAGATGTGAAAATAGCTTCCCTTGTCGTGTCCGCTTCACTCATGATTGCCACAGTGTCCGTACCACTCCCAGGTGAGCGAAGCCACCAATATGCCAGTATGTAGGGATTAGGGTTTTCGACCTTATACTGCACATTCTGTATATTTAATGTGCCAAGGCTTTCATATTGATTCACCTCAGATATTGACAACACAAATATTGAATTTTCTGGTGTCGCAATCCCTGATCCTGCTGTAGTCCATCCTTCCTGCTCGTTTTCATCGTAAATCGCCATGTGTTCTTCTGATGAATCTTCGACAGTATTGAGTTCTTTGCGAACATCGTTATCCATGTTTTCCACTGGCAATGCTCTTTCTTTTAATTCGAGAGATAAATTTTTGGCAAACCATTGCTTTAGCGCAGGCTTTAATCCGTCGCTATCGTTTAAACGTGTGTAAGTATTTTTATTATTATATTGTACGCCTTGTAATCCTAAATCTTCAATATGTTTGGTGCCGTGTATATGTTCGGTAATAATCAGCTTATTTCCGTCCTTGTCTGTTGTCAAAACTCTCCATTCTACACCTGTGCTGTCTGTAAATTTTTCTATCTTATCGCCGGAACACCCACTTAATCCTATTCCTATTACAAGAAATGCTATCAACAAGACGAATAATTTTTTTATAACAACTCCTCTTAAAAAGACTTTCTGGATTTGGCAAGCTTGGTAAACACTAATGAATTGAAATATCTTTTTGAAAATTAGCCAAACCTCATCACGTGGTGATTATGTCACTTTGAAGCATAAATCTGAATTGTATTGAATGTTGGGGTAAAGCATGGTCTATATCTAAATCCATTGAAATTGCTGTCGTTAACTTAAACGTTGCAGGTATATTTTAAGGAGATTGATGTGCTGTATGAAAATTTTGAGATATACCTTTATAATTTGGTTTTTCATATGCTACAGTCGACCCAATACTAGTACCACTACTATCAATAAAATTGAGATATTCATTCTCAGTGAAACGCTTTAGAACATCATCACTCATTTCACTTATTAGATTATGATTGTAAGTACTTAAATATATGTCAACTGTATTCCTTGCTTCATTTGCATCTAGAGCGAGTATTTCTCCTCCATCCATATACTTAGTAAGGAAATCTTTGACTTCTTCTAGAAGAGATAGAGAATATTTCACATCTCGAATGTCCATCTGTTGACCCGTGATCTGATTTATTTTGGATTTGTCAAAATCAGTATCCTTTACGATGTGTATAATCAAGACGTCTTCTTCAAAAACAACTCCACCAAAACTACTTTTTCCAATTTGGGTCTCTAGATCTAGGAAATACTGTGTATCAAGCACCTCTGTTCCATTTTGCTTCTGTGAGTAAGGTTCAAATTTATACGCTACTAAATTTGTGCCAAAAACATGCACTGTTATTGAAACTACGAATATACATATTAAAAGTTTTTGTCTGTATCTCATGGTAAACCCTCCTCACAGATTACTTACTGTAACAGTATAATTTTAACTGTACGATATAGTACAGTATGACATATTAGAGCTCGCATAACAAAATTATCTTGAACGATTTAA
>CAYXVJ010000040.1:0-3455 GCA_964468675.1 uncultured Oscillospiraceae bacterium | reverse complement strand
TAAACATGTAAAGTTAAACATCCCCTAATATAAACGTCTCGACATAAGCATTTAAGGGAAAAATTAAGGTTTTCTACCTTTACCAATATTTAGTCTTTGAATCACTGTCTTCATCACTCGATAGGCTTCAGGCATCTTAATGGCTACTGCAGCTATGAAGTAGACTGCAAATGCTAGCACTGAACGAACTGCAAGCCAGATTAGTTGCATCAACTTACCTTGGTCATCAAAACGTGCTTGGCCAAAAATGAATTCAAACAAATATAAGAACACGATCGTTATTAGAGACGCAACAAATGCCTTTGAGAAAAATATATACAAGCGTCTTGGTGCACCTTGTGGATTGATCTTGCGGTATATCACGAGCAATAAAAGTGAATTAATCAAGCTTGCAAGCGCATAGCCCAGCGACAAACCTCTTGCACCTAAAGGTGTAAAGTTGGAGAAGAAATACCCAAGACCCGTCGTCAATATCAAAGACAACAAGGCACTGAGCAATGGGATGTATGTCAAACGCATTGAATAATACGCATTATTCAATATTGACACAATGGTGTGCGTGACGATCGTCAGGCAATAAAAACTCAAGATACCAGCAGTTAAAGCAACTGCCGCCTCATCATAGCTATCGAGTGACCATTGGAAGACTGCTCTTACAAGGTCCACTCGTAGAACAAAAAATATAAGTGCACAAGGTATGGTGATAAACAATGCATTCTTAAGAGATCTAGATAGTAAAATGCGTCCTTCTTTAAAGCGTCTTGCAGCATTCATAGCCGAGAGATTAGGTAACATTATATTACCGATGGCTACAGCAAAAACACCCCAAGGTAGCATCCATAAGGTATTGGCATTTCTTAGACTGGTTGTTGTTCCTGAGGCAAAGGATGAACTTGAAATAATGACATTCAAAACGATGTTGTTTAACTGTGGGATAGCAGCAGAAAGTAAAGTCGGCAGAGCAATCAACAGTAATTTTCTGAAGCCTTTATTTTGGTAATCCAATGAAAAGCTAAAATTACGCAGTTCATTTTTAGCAAGACCTGCTTGGAGAATAAAGTAAGCAAGAGAGCTGAGCATGACACCCGTTGTAACCAAGAGGACCGCTCGTTCATTAGAAGCACCAAAAATCAACAAGCTGATAACGACACCAATGTTATAAAAAACGGGTCCAAAAGCCGTTTTATCAAAGCGGTTGTATGCATTCAAAATACCAATACAAAGAGCCGCCAACATCATAAAGTACGTTTGCGGATATAATATTCTACTAACTTTAACCGCTAATTCATGCGTTGCATCTGTTGTTAAGCCTTTCATGAGCCACGGTGAAAACAGTACCCCTAAGATTGCAACAAAGAGCATAATCACCATAGCATAACTAATGAATATGCTTACAGAGCGCCAACTGCGCCTACCTTGTCCCCTAGCGAGCCCGCCAGATAAGGTCGGAATTAAAGCGGCTGAGATAGAGCCGCCAATTAAAAGTTCATAAACAAAGTCTGGTATTAAAAACCCTTGTGTATAAGCATCGGTTAATGGGCCATGCCCGAATAAATTCACAGATAAAATATCACGCAACTGACCGGTAAGCTTACTCAATATTAAAGCAAACATGGTCAGTACGGTCATCTTAAGCATTCGACTCACTAATCTGTAACCCTCCTACGTAGCTCATTCATCGCCCATAAAGCTGCACTAGATTGAATGCGTCTGCGATTTCCACTTAAACTGATATGCCTGACATGCGTCTCGTTTGCATCCGCGATAGCAATATACACTGTACCGACTGGCTTTTCTTGACTGCCTCCATCAGGCCCTGCAATCCCGGTAATGCTAATACCATAATCACTGTTCAAGATCCGTCTTGCACCTTTTGCCATTTCGATGGCACAGTTCTCACTAACTGCACCGTCACGGTCTAAGGTTTCTTTCTTGACAGCTAAAACACTTGTCTTTACCTCGTTCGAATAGCTGATGATGCCCCCATTAAAAACTTTAGATGCACCTGGAATCTCGCCAATCTTAGCCGCTAGAAGCCCGCTCGTACAGCTCTCTGCTAAACCGATGGTGATGCCTTTCTTGCTTAAGAGATCCACCATGTATTCATAAATGTTTTCTTCACCTGTACGATATATATAAGACCCTAGGTGTTCATTAATACGAGCAGCTAGCGCAACTAGCTTAGTATCAGCTTCCTTTAAACCTGCAGTTGTCCTATCTGCAATGGTCGTTAAGCGTATGATCAACTCTCCGTCCGATGCGTACATCGCTATGGTCGGGTCCGTTTGCTCTTGTACCAGTTCCCGAATCTCTTCTTCCGCCTGGGATTCACCGATACCCATTAGGCGTAAGAATTTGGATTGAATTGTTTGATGGCTATTTTGCATTAAAATAGTTTTTAAATAACGTTCAAACATCAAGCGATTCTCAGCTGGTGGTCCAGGCAAAAGTGCAACATGGACGGTTTTACCTTCCATTGTTGATTGTATATATGCGCCTGGAGCTGTCCCATTGTCATTTGGCATCACAATGGCGCCTTTAGGCATAAAAGCTTGCTTTTTATTCGACTCTAATAAGGGTCTTCCCGATTTTAGAAAATAGTCTTTGATGCGTGCCCAAGATGCTTCGTGAAGCTCTAGCGGCAAATCCAAGGCCTTTGCTACTGCGAGCATGGAAATATCGTCTTCAGTGGGACCTAAGCCGCCAGTGAGCAATAAGAGGTCCGACCTCAATAAGGAGGTGCGAACAGCCTCAATGATGCGCGCTTCGTTATCTCCTACGACGGTCTGATACTTCGAGCTGATACCTAGCTCGCGCAATTGCTTCGCTAAATAGGCCGCATTGGTATTGACTATTTGCCCCATGAGTAGCTCTGTACCGATGGCAAGAATTTCTGCAGATAAAATCTCACTTGTTGTTTGCTCTTGCATAATTTATAAGCCCTCGTGTCTAATGAAGCACTCTAAGGTACTCGATAGCAACATAGTGATGGTCATGGGGCCTACTCCACCAGGCACAGGTGTAATCGCTTGGACAAAATCTTTTACATCTTCTAGATTTACATCACCTTGAACTTTACCATCTACATAATGAATGCCTACATCAACGACGATGGAGTCTTCATTAAAATAACTGCGATCAAAAAAATGGTGCTTGCCAATCGCGCAAATCACAATATCAGCTGCTTTAGACAAGGCTTTTAGATCTTTCGTTCTGGAGTGAGCTATGGTTACGGTTGCATGTTCTGCTAAGAGAAGTGTCGCTACTGGTTTACCGACGATTAAGCTTCTACCTACGACGAGGACATTTTTGCCTTCTAGCTGGACATCGTAATACTTTAAGATCTCGACAATACCTGCTGCTGTACAAGGTAAGGGACATGGCCTGCCCATTTGCAAAAGGCCTACATTCACTGGATGAAAGCCATCGACATCCTTTTCAGGCAAGATCGAATC
>CAYXVJ010000039.1:10297-14048 GCA_964468675.1 uncultured Oscillospiraceae bacterium | reverse complement strand
TGTTCAAAATCTTCATCGAAAAACTTTCATATTATATGCTTTCTTATTAATATGTTATAATCCCGAGTTTCTAGATTTATTTATATCAATATCCCTTAAGGAGAGGTCAGCACAAGGCATAGACGTCTTTTGTAACAGGAATGTAACGTAGTACACTGTCGTATTAATGTATGCTCTATATATGGCTTATATTGTTAAACGCAAAAACCCGAATGGGCAATCTTATGTGTACCTGATTGAATCCTTCCGTGAAAACGGGAAGGTTAAGAATCGTACCATCGCTAGCTATGGTTCTTATGAGCAGTTAGAGGCTAAGGAACCCGGTGCCTTTGAACGACTCAAGGCGGAAGCCAAGGCTGGTATCTTGAAAGCTGAGCTGCCTAGAACCCTGCTTGTCCATTACAATACCGACCAACGAATCGGTACACCTGACAAGTTATACGGTTGGAAGTTGCTTGATTCGCTATTCGAGTCATTGTCTATTGGTAAAGCCTTACTGGCAAGTCTGCCTAACCCTACGATTCAAGAGCGCTGTTTGCAAAGCTTGAAATTATTGGTTTACCAACGCATCTTAAAACCAGGCAGCAAACTGGCTACACTGGAGAGTCAAGAGGAGCTGTTTGGCTCGTGGGAGCTGAACGCGAACACACTCTACCCTAGCCTAGCCCATTTAGCGAAGGCCAAAGAAGCCATACAACTGCAGGTCCATCAGCGGATCACTGAAGGTATAGGTCGAACAGCTAGTCTGGTTTTTTATGATGTGACCAACTATTACTTTGATATTGATTTCGATGACCCTGATACCATTGACCCTGAGACCAAGGAATCCAAACAAGGCTTCCGTAAGAAGGGTGCCTGTAAAGCTAAAAGTGGTAACCCCATCGTTCAAATGGGCCTGTTTATGGATACCAACGGCATCCCCATTAGTTACCGTTTGTTCCGGGGCAATTTCAGTGATCCTTTAACGTATCTACCCGCAATCGAACAAGTGAAGCGGCAGTTTGGTTTAGAACGTATCGTTGTCGTTGCCGATAAAGCCATGAACAGCAAGACGAATGTCAACGCTATGCATGAGCAAGAAGACGGTTGGCTCTTCTCCATGAAACATCGTGGTAAACGTGGTGCGCCCAAGGACATTCAATCCTTTATTCTTGATCCCACTGGTTGGGTCTTTAATCCTTCGCTAACTTTTGCCTCTAAATCAATGGTGCGCGAACGCCCCTTAGAGGAGAAGGGCAAAACGGTTCAAGAAAAGGTATTGGTGACTTGGAATCAGGCTTATGCTTTACGTGAGAAGAAGCGACGGGACGGTGCACTGGCTTATGCAGCTCAATTAACGAATGCCGAACTGTTTCGTCAAACGAGTAAAAAAGGTGGCAAACGCTACTTAGAACTGAGTTATTTGGATGAGGAAACCGGTGAAGCGAAAGCATTTAGTCCCCTCATTCACTTTAACAATGAACAGATTGCCTTTGACGAGCAATTCGATGGCGTGAATGTGCTGGTGACCAGTGAGCTCGATATGTCAGATGACGACATGGTTGCCCATTATGGTGAGCTGTACCAGATTGAGGATTGCTTTCGTGTGACCAAGACAGATTTGACGTCCAAACCAGTGTTTGTTCGTTTGGAAACCCACATTGAAGCACATTTCTTAACTTGTTTCTTGGCCTTGGTTTTGATCCGTGTCCTTCAAAACATGTCCGATCGCTACCTAAGTGCTGACCGCATTCGTACAGCACTCTTAAGTGCGCGTGCGACTGAATTGGTGACAGGTGTGTATCGAGTTCAAGCGAACGATGACCTGACATGGTTAATGGAACGACTCGGTATCGACTGGACTAAAGAAATTGTTCGGTATGAAGACATCAACACATTCGGTCAAGGCGTGTATACTACACCCTAAATTGAAGAATAAAATGCGCTAATGCTGATAGGACAGGCGTATCCCTTCATTAGATAAAAATAAATCTAGAAACTCGGGATCTTCTCGTGATGGATTTGTCTTAATTGATAATTGATATCGCAATCCTGATGCATTTTCCAGCATAGAGCCTAATAACGCATTCATTGTTATAATAGAGCTAATAAATAAAACAGACGAGAAAGTGGATTGAATAGAAGATGACTAGTCGCACACAGGATTTAATAAATAGACCTCGAATTTTACTCCTAGCTACTGGTGGAACCATAGCTTCTAAACCAACGCCCGATGGCCTTGCCCCTGCTTATACCATAGAAGAGTTGTTAGGCTTTACACAAAACATCGTCTCCCATTACGAGATTACCACCAGAGATATCTTGAGCCTTGATTCATCCAATATTCAACCCGAAGAGTGGCAACTTATTGCACGTGAAATCGCTAAATCCATCCATCAATACGATGGCGTGGTCATCACACACGGAACAGATACGATGGCTTATACAGCGTCCATTTTATCCTTCATGCTCCAAGGCCTGCCAATCCCTGTCGTCTTAACTGGATCACAGTTACCTGTCGATGCCCCTTTATCGGATGCCATAGACAACTTAGAGACAGCACTCGCCATGGCAGCATCAAAACATGCCGGTGTCTTCCTTGCTTTCAATCGCCGCATCATTCTAGGTACCAGAGCCGTTAAAGTACGGACAATAGATTTTAATGCATTCGAGAGCATCAACTACCCTTACATCGGATTTGTGAACAGCAAGGGCTTGAATGTGGATACAAGTTACATCCCCAAGCAACATGGCCCCTTCAATCTTATTGACGACTTAGATAACAGAGTCTTCTTGTTAAAGCTAACGCCTGGACTCAACCCTGAGATATTCCCTATGCTTGCACAGATGAGTTACAAAGCCTTAGTCATTGAAGCCTTTGGTGTGGGTGGCTTGCATTACCTACATAGAGACCTCGTCACAGGCCTAGAAAAACTGATACAAAGTGGCATCACTGTTGTAGTCACGAGCCAGTGTCTTTATGAAAGCTCTAATTTTTCCCAATATGAAGCGGGTAAGCGCATCTTAGATAAAGGTGCACTCCCCGCCTTTGATATGACTAGTGAAGCTTGTGTCACAAAACTTGCCTGGCTCCTAGCCCAAACAAACGATATGGACGAACTTGCTTTACGCTTTCGCGAAAATATCGCTGGTGAAATCCAAAACCCTAAGCACTTAGAATCTGTTTTGTAATAGACAAAAAGACTTCACCAATAGGTTCTCTAATAACTAAATCCGCATCATTGTCTCGACTTGTCGCGTCTTTGTTAATGACAACTAGGCGCCCATCTCGTCTGTAATCGATTAATCCTGCAGCTGGCCATACAGTCAATGAGCTACCACCAACAATAAGCAAATCCGACTTTGCAATCGCAGCCCCTGCATCTTGTAAGTGCTTAAAATTCAGTGTCTCTTCATAGAGCACGATATCAGGTCTTAACATACCGTTACACGCACCATCAGAAAATCGACTATCCTTATTGCATCTGGGTACGAGCTCACTCTTACGGACGTAATCCACATCGTAAGTCTCGTTGCATCTTGTGCAACTGTATTCATTTGTGTTGCCGTGCAGTTCAATAACCTTCTTGCTACCGGCAGCTTGATGCAGACCATCGATGTTTTGGGTAATGACAAGGTCTAGCTTGCCTGCTTCTTCTAATTTTGCCAATCCAGTATGTGCTGGATTGGGTAAGATTCCTTCTGTCATGAAGAAATCCCTGCAAAATCGATAGAATTCTTCAGGATAGCGATTCATAAAACCAGGTGTTAG
>CAYXVJ010000039.1:0-10287 GCA_964468675.1 uncultured Oscillospiraceae bacterium | reverse complement strand
TCATCTGCATTTTGATGGGTCATATAAATACCGTCACTTGATCTGAAATCGGGAACACCACTTTCAGTTGAAACACCTGCTCCACCTAGAAATACTACATTTTGGGAAGCCTTCCACCAATCAATAAGCGTCTTATATTCTTCTCTCATCTAAAGATCCTCCTCCCCTATATTATAGGACGACTTGTTCACCATGGTAGCGTACAGAGCGAACGGCCTTCGTCCAGCGATCCAATTCTCTGGCTCGCCACTTACGATCTTTTTGCGGTTTAAACTGTTGATCTAACTGCCATTTAGACTTGACCTCATCAAGGCTTTGCCAAAATCCTACTGCTAAACCTGCAAGATATGCTGCGCCTAAAGCGGTGGTTTCAGTAATGACTGGGCGTTCGATAGTGACATCTAAAATATCTGCTTGATATTGGAGCATGGGGTCAGATACTGAAACGCCTCCATCAACCCTCAAGGTCCGTAGTCCTTGTCTACTATCAGCAGCCATCGCCAAGACCACATCAGCGGATTGCAAAGCAATTGCCTCCAAAGCAGCTCTGCATAAGTGAGCTTTATTCGTTGCTCGGGTCATGCCCAAGATAGCGCCTCTAGCCTTCATGTCCCACCAAGGTGCACCCATACCAGTAAAGGCAGGTACGATCGTGATGCCTCCACTATCCTCTACACTCAAAGCTAGTTTGTCGCACTCAGCCGATGTAGAAATAATGCCCAGCTCATCTCTAAGCCACTGTATGGTCGAGCCTGCATTAAACACACTACCCTCTAGGGCATAATTGGTCACGGCCTGAGATGCTAAGGCTTCGAAGCCACGATCTTTAGCGACACCACCACCTACTTGCCAGGCAACAGTGGTAATCAAGCGGTGTGCACTCTCCATTGGGGCTTGTCCTGTTTGCAGCAAGATAAAGCCACCTGTACCATAGGTATTTTTAACCATTCCAGGCTCAAAACATGCCTGACCAAACAAAGCTGCTTGCTGGTCACCTGCTATACCTGCAATCGGGATCCCTTGAGTGGAACTTGCATATACACCGGAGGATGCGACTACTTTGGGTAAGATATTTATTGGTACTCTTATTAAATCTAGTAAGTACGGGTCCCAGCGAAGCTGATAGATATTAAAGAGCATGGTTCTAGCTGCATTACTAACATCAGTAATATGGCTAGTCCTTCCAGACAAGTTCCATATTAGCCAGCTATCGATGGTTCCTGCTAGTAAATGTCCTTCTCCTGCTAGTGTTCTTGCACCTTCAACGTGATCTAAAATCCAGGCAATTTTAGTTGCGGAGAAATAAGCGTCAATTTCTAAACCAGTGCGATCACGTATCTCTCCTTGATGCCCAGCTTCAATTAAATCTCTACATATTGCTTCCGTACGACGGCATTGCCAGACAATTGCAGGGTGTATGGGCTCTCCTGTTCTTTTATCCCAAACCACCACCGTTTCACGTTGATTCGTGACGCCAATACCTGCTACATCCTGCCATGTGGCAGCTGCCAAGATGAGGACTTCTTCCATCACGTCTTTCGTCTTTTGCCAGATTTCACTTGCATCGTGTTCAACCCAGGCATGCGCTGGATAGTGCTGTGTTATTGCACGATTTGCCTTCGCTACAATCGAGCCATCGTGGTCAAACAAGATTGCTCTTGTTGATGTGGTTCCTTGGTCGATCGCCATAATGAAGGACTTCGATTGTAAATCATTTTCTTGTCCCACTAATAAACCTCCACTCTACTGAATCATCTTAAGAATATTCTACCGTACTTTCACTTTTGGTTGTGACTTCAGACCAGCTTTGTTAAACTAATATACGTGGAACGGAGGTTTTGCCTATGTACGATATAGCCATAATCGGTTGTGGTGTTGTGGGTAGCGCCATGGCTTACGAACTTGCTCGGTACAAACTTAGCGTTGTACTGTTAGAAGCATCAAATGACGTAGCAAATGTACAAACTAAGGCCAACAGTGCCATCTTGCATGCAGGATTTGATCCCATGCCAGGTACATTAATGGCAAAGACAAACGTTGAAGGCGTCAAGCTTGCCAAGGAGATCTGCGAAGCTCTAGACGTGCCCCGAATCGAAAACGGAGCAATGATCTTAGCTTTCTCGAAAGAAGACTTATCTACCTTAGAATCCTTGTACAAGCGAGGCATAGAAAATGGAGTGGAAGACTTAAAACTGCTCAATCGAGACGAATGCCTCCAATTAGAAAAAAACCTACATGACGATGTAATCGGTGCCCTTGTCGCTCCTACTTCCGCCATTGTAGATCCATGGGAATACACCATCGCCATGGCTGAAACGGCCATTCGAAACGGCACCGTCTTAAAGCTCGACTCCAAGGCCACAGCCATTGACGACCATAAAGACTCTTTTACCATCCACACGCCAAATGAAACAATAAATGCAAAGTACATCATTAACGCAGCTGGTGTTAAGGCTGATGAAGTCCACAGTCTCATTGGCGGCGATAATTTTAAGAGTATGCCCGTTAGAGGCCAGTACTTCTTATTGGATAAGAGTGCTGGTGATTTAACAAAACACACCTTGTTCCAATGCCCGTCTGCGTTAGGTAAAGGGGTATTAATTGCACCTACCGTACATGGAAACCTCATTGTAGGCCCAGACAGTGAACGAATTAGCGATCCAAACGATACCGCAGTAACAGCTGAATCTTTAGCATTTGTTAGACGCTCAGCTGAACGCAGCATCAATCAAATACCATTCCAAGACAACATCAGAAACTTCTCTGGTATAAGAGCTGCTACAGATCGTGAAGACTTTATTATTGAAGCCTCACCTAATAATCCACGTTTTATTAACCTTGCTGGTATTAAATCTCCTGGCTTAAGCAGTGCACCAGCCATCGCCAAATCTGCTTTACCCTTACTTCTAGATGCAGGTGTCACTTTAGACCCGAAAGACAATTTTATCAACGAAAGAAAACGAGTAAGGTTTCGCCATCTCTCTGCAGAAGAGAAAAGAGAGAAAATCAAAGAGGACAAAGCATATAGCCAAGTTGTCTGTCGCTGTGAAACGGTCACTGAAGGCGAAATACTAGATGCAATCAGGGGCATCATCCCACCTAAATCCATAGACGCAGTAAAAAGGCGTTGCAATGCAGGGATGGGGCGTTGCCAAGGTGGTTTTTGCAGCCCACGCATCCATGCCCTCTTATCTGAAGAATTAGGCATTCCATTTGAAGAGGTCTTGCAAAACGAAGCCGGCAGTTGGATCGTTTATGGCCAAACCAAAGAGAATCTAGTAGATGAGGAGGCTTTATCTAAATGATTGAAACAAAGACCATTAAAGATATCTATGATGTAATTGTTGTAGGAGCAGGTCCTGCTGGCCTTGCCGCAGCATTAGCTGCTTGGCAAGAAGGCTCTAAAGACATCCTCATACTGGAGCGTGACAATGTAGCAGGCGGCATTTTAAACCAATGCATCCATAACGGCTTTGGTCTCCACTACTTTAAAGAGGAATTAACGGGTCCAGAGTATGCACAGCGATTTGAAGATGATTTAAGAAATACGGGTGTAGAGCTCTTATTAAACACCATGGTGATCTCCATCGATGAAGATTTAAAAGATAAAAATAATGATGCATACCACAGTGTCTATTGCTCGAGCCCAGAGCACGGTTACTTAGAATTGAGTACCAGGTCTTTGGTGCTGGCCATGGGTTGCAGAGAGAGAAGCCGTGGTGCAATAGGTATCCCTGGTTCAAGGCCATCAGGCGTTATGACAGCAGGTACAGCTCAACGCTACGTCAACATTGAAGGCTATATGCCTGGTAGACGAGTTGTTATTTTAGGTTCAGGTGACATCGGCCTCATTATGGCAAGACGCATGACCCTAGAAGGTGCAGAGGTCTTAGCCTGTGTAGAACTTATGCCTTACAGCGGAGGACTTCAACGTAACATCGTCCAATGTTTAGACGATTTTGATATACCCCTCTTACTGTCTCATACTGTAACAGACATTCGTGGTAAAAACCGTTTGGAGCAAGTGGTGGTCTCACAAGTAGATGAAGATAGGCGAGTCATACCTGGTACAGAGCAAGTCTTTGACTGTGACACCTTATTGTTGTCCGTAGGCCTATTACCAGAAAATGAATTGACCAGGGCTGCTGACATAAGAATTGATCCTCGCACCCGTGGTGCTTACGTTTATGAGAACATGGAAACTGGTACTCCTGGTATTTTTGCTTGTGGTAACGTCGTACATGTCCACGACCTCGTAGACTTCGTTTCAGAAGAAAGTAAGCTTGCTGGCATTGCTGCTGCAAAGTACGCCAAAGGCTTACGTGAAGGTCAAGATTCGGCTTCAAAATCAGCTTTGGATCAGGCAGAAACAGTTTACGCCGTGCATCACGATGAGCAGATCTCATATACTGTCCCGCAAAACATCAGATTAGATGATGGAGGACCTGCCATTGATCTGTTCTTTAGAGTGAGATCACCTTTAGATAATGTGGAGATACAGGTTTTTGCTGGTGACAAGATGCTGCGCAAGTGGCCACGACTAAAAGTCTTACCTGCTGAGATGGAAAAAATTACATTGAGACCTGAACTACTGGCTCAAGTCGATGGTAGCTACTTAAGAATTCAGCTTGCTAAACGAAGCCCTAGACAATAAAGGAAGAAAGAAAATGGTACATGAAATGATTTGTATTGTCTGTCCTCGAGGCTGTACGCTTCAAGTGGATACAGACAATGACTATAAAGTAAGCGGACATAAGTGCCCAAGAGGCGTCGTCTACGGTCAAAAGGAATTGATCAATCCAAGTAGGACGCTCACAACCACTGTAAAATGTAGCGGTGGCAACCTAAGGAGAGTACCCGTTAAGTCCAAAACAGAATTGCCCAAAGACCAAGTGATGGCTTGTGCGAAGCTCCTGGCAGGCATTACACTACAAACACCCGTCAAGCGTGGTGATATCGTACTGTCTAACATACTGGATACTGGCGTCGACATTGTGGTGACGAGGGATGTTTCTTGATCCGCAAATACTTAGAACCTGTTCGAAGCATGTTGATTATTGGTCTTATACAAAAAACCTTCGGGGCTTTATCTGAACTATTCCTGCCATATATTTTAGCCCATATGATCGACAACGTAGTGCCCAGAGGCGATATACCTGTTATGTACTTCTGGGGCTTTATGATGCTTTTAGCTGCTCTAGGTGCTCTTTTGGGTAATATCTGGGCGAATAGAAGATCCGCACGTGTTGCCTCAAATGCCATCCGCGCCATCAGGCACGATTTATTTGCTAAGACATTGGACTTAAGTAACAGGCAAATCAACAGATTTACCGAAGCGTCTTTAGAATCAAGATTAACGTCTGATACCTACCATGTACATAACATGATCTCAAGGCTACAGCGCATTGGTATTAGAGCGCCTATCCTCTTAGCCGGTGGCTTATTCATGACGTACTTACTCGATTGGCAATTGGCCTTAATCCTGACAGGGATCTTACCCTTTATTGCGGCTCTCGCGCTTTGGATTGCCAAGCGTGGTAGACCGATGTACCTCTTGCAACAAGAAGCAGTAGATGTACTCGTCAGAAAAGTACGAGAAACGGTATCTGGCATTAAAGTAATTAAGAGCCTTGTCACTGCCGAGCGCGAAAAAGAACACTTCAAAACGATCAATCAGGGCGTAGTCGATCGAGAAAAACGGGCTGCCTACAACATGGCCATGACCAATCCACTCATGACGATTTTGATGAATATAGGTCTAAGTTTAGTCTTGATCGGTGGTGCCTTTTTAATCAACCTTGGTCGCACAGACTACGGCTCAATCGTCGCGTTCTTAACGTATTTCACGATAATTACGAACTCAATGGTAGCGATTACAAGAGTCTTTACAATCTACAACAGAGGTATGGCCTCTAGTGACCGCATCCAAGAAGTATTAGATACCCCACGTGACCAGATCTGGTTAGATGAAATTGCAGAAGAAACGATACTAAAAGAAAAAATGAATCCATCTGGCTATCATATAGAATTCAATAACGTAGGCTTTGCCTACCAAAGTATGTCCAAGCCTACCTTGAAGAATATCAACTTTAAGCTAAGGCATGGCGAAACAATTGGTATCCTTGGTGAAACTGGTAGTGGTAAATCCACTTTAATTGCGCTGCTCTTAAGACTATACGATGTGGCAGAAGGTGAGATACTCATTGACGGTATCCCGATTGAAGAAATACCTAAAGAAAAACTCTACAGTATGTTTGGCGTGAGTTTGCAAAACGATTTCCTCTATGGAGATACGATATTAAACAACATTGACTTTGGCAGAGATCTAGATCTTGATCAGATAAAAAGAGCAAGCAAACAAGCACATGCTTGGGAGTTTATTAGTGAACGAGAAGGCGAGTTTGAAGCACGTTTATCGTCACGCGCAGGCAACTTAAGTGGTGGTCAAAAACAGCGTCTTTTGATCTCTAGAGCACTTGCTGGCAACCCTGAAGTTTTGATTTTAGATGATAGCTCATCTGCTTTGGACTACCAAACAGATGCAGATGTGAGACAAACATTGGCCAATGACTTCCCTCATACAAGTAAGGTTATTGTTGCTCAGCGCATCAGTTCAATAAGAAACGCTGATCTGATATTGGTGCTTAAAGACGGAGTAGCAGTGGCGACAGGACGTCATGAGGACCTGATGGATATCAGCCTCGAATATCAAGAAATTGCAGCAGTTCAGATGGGACTTTTAGGTAAGAGTAAAGAGGAACGAGAAGAGCAATCCGAGTTACTAAAGCATGCTGTGCCAAGACAATCTTACCGAGATGAGGATGGTGATCTATATGGCTAGAATAGGTGGAGGTAGACCTGGTGGACGAGCCGGAGGAGTTGCTGAGAAACCAAAAGATCTGCGCTACGTTATTAAGCGTTTGAGTTTTTATCTAGCTAAACAAAAACTTGGCCTAATCTTAGGTTTCGCGATGATGATCGCGGGTAATATAGTAGGCTTGTTTGGCCCTCGTCTCTCAGGCCTTGCGATTGATCAGATGACAGGTGGCACAGGTGCTGTGAACTTCCCAGGTGTATTTCGCTATGCACTGATGATGCTCGCTGTCTATGCCTTTGTGGCTTTAACGAATTTCTTCTTAGCAAGGCATATGGTGCGCATTAGTCAGAATATGGTTTATGAAATGCGAGAGGATCTGTACAAGCATATTGTAAATCTTCCAGTCAGTTTCTTCTCCAAGCACCAAGCAGGCGACATGATCAGCCGCATGTCCTATGACATCGATACGATTAATACATCCTTAACCAATGACATCATTCAAATTGGTGGTAGCTTAATCACCATTTTTGGATCCCTCATCATGATGCTCATCATCTCACCTTGGCTGAGCTTAGTTTTTGCTGTGACCATTCCGATCTCTGTCTTGTTTACAAGGTATCGTACAAGAAAGGTCCAACCTCTCTTTAGCCGTAGATCAAGAAAGTTAGGTGAGATGAATGCCTATGTCGAAGAGATCATTTCAGGTTTAAGAACGATAAAGGTCTATCAGCAAGAAGATGCATTCACAAAGAGCTTTGATGAGAAGAACATAGCCGCTGCTGAGGCCTACTACGAAGCAGACTATTGGGGAACGATCACAGGACCATCGGTTAACTTTATCAATAACGTATCATTAGCACTGGTAAGCTTATTTGGAGCCCTCCTCTTCTTCTTTGGACGGATCCGATTAGGTGATCTATCTGCCTTCGTTTTATACTCAAGGCACTTCTCAGGACCCATCAACGAAATGGCCAATATCCTAGCAGACCTCCAGTCTGCTGCATCTGCTGCCGAACGTGTATTTCGCATGATCGACGAGCCATTAGAAGCCGAAGATCCAGAAGACAGCATTGCATTAAGTGACGTAAAGGGTGATGTCAGACTAGAAGATATCAGTTTCAGCTATATTGAAGGCACCCCCGTTCTAAAAGACTTTAACCTGGATGCCAAGGCTGGACAAATCGTTGCTATTGTTGGTGAAACAGGTTCAGGTAAAACGACCTTGATCAATCTCTTAATGCGCTTTTACGATCCTGATTCTGGTGAAATTCGCATTGACGATAAGCCATTGACTTCAATTAAAAGAGATTTTGGCAGACGAGCCTTTGCCATGGTCTTACAAGACACCTGGCTCTTCCAAGGCACAGTTCACGACAACATTGCTTATGCAGACCAAGGTGCCAGCAGAGAGCAGGTAATCGAAGCTGCCAAGATGGCAAGAGCCCATGGTTTCATCGAAAAATTACCTCAAGGCTACGATACTGTACTCACTGGTGGTGGCAGCCAACTATCACAAGGTCAAAAGCAGCTATTAACCATCGCTAGAGCGATGCTCTTAGACGCACATATGTTGATACTAGATGAGGCTACGAGCCACGTGGATACACAAACAGAAAAGCTGATCTCCACTGCCATGAACGATCTCATGCAAGATAAGACAAGCTTTGTTATTGCCCACCGTTTATCGACGATCCAAGATGCCGATACCATTCTAGTGATTGAAAATGGCCGACTGACTGAACAAGGAACCCACGAAGAGCTGCTCCAACAAGGCGGCATCTATGCAGGCTTATACCAAGCACAATTTATTTAGAGACTAAGTAGATCGATGCCTCGTATGGTTCTAGTACCCTTGTATGCCTGTCATAGTGAAGCTCTTTTGCAAAGACGTTTGAAAGCAAGCAATTCCTTAGGTCCATCCGGCTATTTCTAGCTAAACGTTCACTAGACAAGTTGAACTCACAAAAGATTCGTTCATCACCAAGAACTCGTTCATAGGCAAAGTAGTTCTTTCTTTTTGCATCGATAAAGTTAATATCACCCATGCGAAGTGCCGGGTAAGATCGCCTGACTTGGATCAAGTCTTTTGTGAAGTTCAATACAGAGTCTAGATCCTTTGCTTGTTCTTTTGCACTATAGCCAGGGTCTTCACTCGGCCAGCTTATCCAAGGCGTACCACTAGTAAATCCACCTTTATCTTCCTCGGTCCAGCGCATAGGTACCCTCGCATGATCTCTAGTACCAGATAAGATAACGTTCCAGACCACCTCTTTACTAGTAAGAGCAGATAACTCTGCGAATTTATTAATTGATTCAACATCTCTTAATTGAGAGATGTCCGTAAAGCTTTGATTGATGGCGGCAAGCTCTTGGCCTTGATATAAGAAGACTGTGCCTTTCATGGTCAGTTGCCAAGACAAGAGCAATTTTGCTAAGCGGTCACGCCACTTCACGTCTTCTAGTATTTTGGACAACATGCGTGGGTTATCGTGGTTATCAAAGAAGATTGACATCCAATCGTTGTGGCTTAAACGATTGTGGTAGTTGATGTAATAGTCTTTTAGGAAATTCAAATCATATTGATACTCATCGAAGCGCACTTGACCTGGCATCTCCAGATGATCGAAATTGAAGATGAGATCTAGTTCTTGTCTATCTTCACCCGTTAATAAGCGTCCCATTTCGATCCCAATACCAGGTGTCTCACCTACTGAAAATGCATCATAAGGCTTAAATGCCTCTTGCCTTAATTCACGTAGATAGTCATGGAGCTTGGGTCCGTAGTAGTAATGTTCAATGCCATAAAAGTGCATCAGTTCACCTACAAATGGATCACCATCAGGGAGCCCTTCTTGTTTTGAGATGTAGTTGATGACGTCAAGTCTAAAGCCATCGACACCTTTATCGAGCCACCAACGGACCATCTTAGATACCTCATCTCTTAATGGCTTATGGTCCCAATTCAAATCCATCTGCTTGGATGAAAACAAATGCATAGCAAAACGCTTTTGATCCTCATACCAGTTCCAGGCAGGCCCACTAAAAAATGAGACCCAGTTGTTTGGAAGCTAATTTTTGACCTTGAAACACCTCTGCGTGTGACAAAAAACTATGGTCCTGATGACATGGAAAGAGTCAACATTCTCAAAGCCCTCAACGAAGCTGTCAACATGATTGACTTTGAATATGAAGACAGAAAAGACACTCATGTGTGTATGATAAATGATATTACTCAGATAATGGAGATGAATGATGCATTAAAAGAAAGTGAAAGAAGCAAGTCAGTCATGCTCTCTCATCTTCCAGGCATTGCCTATCGTTGTGCAATAGATAAAGACTGGACAATGCTTTTCATATCAGATGGATGTTATGAACTGACAGGATATCCTCCTGATGCAGTATTAAATAACAAAGAAATCTCTTTTAATGAAATTATTGCTCCTGAATATAGAGACATGGTTTATAAGCAG
>CAYXVJ010000038.1:0-14568 GCA_964468675.1 uncultured Oscillospiraceae bacterium | reverse complement strand
CGAAGCCGATTCATCTCATGACTGAAGTCACGAGTGTTCTCGGCTAATTCATAAAGATGCGGCCAATGCCTATGACGATTGCAATCAGAGGATGTTAGACCGCTTAAAAAAGATTGTATCTTTAGATGGTGAGATCAATTTCTTTGCGGTAGATCCCAGCATCACGGGGAAGGGGATTGGATCAAAGCTGCTCTTACATTGTGAAAACCTGGAAGCAGGTCAATTGGTATATCTCTTTACGGATTCAGGTTCTACCTATGAGTTTTACCACAGGCGTGGATTCAAATTAGCACAAAAAGAGGATGTGACGCTCAATTTAGCACGTGGCAAGCTTGATCTAAGCTGTATGTTGTTTACAAAAATGCTTGGACAAGAGTAATGACGAAAAACAATAAAATAATAAAATAAAACTAGAGAATAAAGAATAGGAAACATTAAGGGGCAGTCTCGACATTGATATCAATGTTGAGGCTACCCTTTTCATTTAAATAGACTTCGTTATTCTCTTATCGCAGGAGGACCAAATAAACCTGCCTGATAGTCCATAAAGGCTTGTTCGATGCCAGCTGTATCTTTAGCTACAAAAGGCCCACCAATGACAAACTCTTCACGGATAGGTACGCCTGAATAGACTAGAACCTTAGCTCTAGTGATCGCTTTTATTTTCAGTTCACTAGTCAGTTCTTCTAGGCCATCTTCTTTGTACGTAAGTAAGCTTGCTCCAGACTTTTCAATCTCTATCTCTTCTTCGCCAAACGCCATCTTGCCAGCAAGCATATATAAAAAAGCGTTATGGTTTTCTGGTATCTGATGGATATATGTTTCACCGGCTTGTAAGGTGATCTCGCTCATGGTGATGGGTACAAGGCTTTGCATAGGCCCTCTAACACCTAATATCTCTCCTGAATAGACGCGTACCTGCCCTCGGTCAAGGCTAACAACAGGGGCTTCTTCTTTTAAGATGTTCTGGTAGCTAGTCTTTGTAGTTCGTAAGCGATCTGGTAGGTTTAACCATACTTGCAGGGTATGGATTAAATCATCTTGATACGCATCTTCTGCGTGCCTTGCAGCATGTCCTGCATTCATGTACTGGACATCGCCACCATCTAGTAGGCCATAGCCGCCAGCGTTATCGATATGCTCTAAGCGGCCATCGATGACATAGGTCACCGTTTGAAAACCACGGTGTGGGTGGTCAGGGAAGGTCCCTCGTTTAAACCAATCTTCAGCCATTAAGATGAAGGGATCAAATTCAGCTTTGCGTTCGGGTGCTAAAATCATGCCCGTTTGAACATGAGGATAGCCGTCTTTTCTATAACTTGTATACCAATGGTCTTTAATTTGTCTTTTGAATATCATGTTTAATTCTCCCTCGCTCCATTGTAGAGCTAATGAGATAAAGAATCAGAGCAATGGCTACAGGAATGGTGGCTAAGGTGAACATCTTGCTATAACCAAATGCAGCAGCAACAAAGCCGTAGACAATGGCACCAAGGGCTAGTCCACCATCAAAGCCAGTCATGAAGGTCGCATTCGCCATACCTCGCTTCTCAGGGGCTGTGGTGACTAAGGCCATGGTTTGTAAGCTAGAGTGACATGCTGCAAAGCCAATGCCATGTAAGACGGCTGCAAGTAAAAATAAACTTAAGCTTGTAGCATATGCAATGCACAGCATGGAAGCAGCTAGTGCTAGGGCCCCTGGAATGATGGAGAAGCTGTAGCCTAGGCGGTCAATGACAAGTCCCCATAAAGGACGCGTGAACATCATGGTGATTGCGTAGACGGTAAAGAAGAGTCCGATATTAGTTACCCCTTGCTCACCTGCAAACACAGCCATAAAGCTGATGATGCAGCCGTACGGTATGGCTAAGAAGAACATGAGGAGCATGGGGCGGATGAGCGCCTTATCGAAGCTGAAACGTTCCTTTGTATGGGTAATCTTTTGCTTGCGCTCAGTCTTTTCAAAGCTGATGTTTAATATCAAGAGGACGCTAAGTAAAGATAGTCCGACGGCTGTATAAAACATAGTGCCATAGCTGTAGCGGTTCGCCAAAAAAGAGCCTAGAATAGGGCCTACAGCCATCGCCATGCTGCTAGCTAAGTGGAAATAACCTAAACCTTCACCAAAGCGTTCGCTTGGTATACAGTCTGTTGCTGCCGTTTCACTGGCAGTGCTGGCACTACCCCAACCAAAGCCGTGAATGAAACGTACGAGTAGTAAAATAGAAATTATGCCGATAGAGGGGTAGCTAGCAACGGATAAGGTGAAGATGAAGATACCAATTAAGAAGACTTCCTTACGACCAATACGATCGGCAAAGATGCCAGCTATGGGTCTAATTAAAGTTGCTGATATGGTGAAGAGTCCTGTTAATAAGCCAAGGCTACTTTCATCAGCACCTCTTGCAACAGCAAAGAGGGGAAGGGTAGGTAGTTGCATCTGAAAGGATGTAAAGAATAAGAAGTGTACGATGGTAATCAAGATGAACCTGCTGGTCCATAAAGGGACCTGCTGTTTCGTATTCTGTTTCATTACGAATCCTCCCATGCTTAAGTCTCGGTTTCTTTTACTTGTTTACTTTTCTAAGTGGTGAACCAATGTATATGTTTCTGTATCTTCATTAAAGATTTCGAAACCCAATCTGAAATACAACGTTTGTGCCTTATTCTCTTTTTGAACGGATAGGGATAAGGCTTCAACATTTAGAGTGGATAGGTGATCTAGTAGTTTACTAAGCATCGTTTGACCAATGCCTTGATTGCGGACTGCTTCCTTCACACTGATGGCAAGTTCAGGCGTCTTCATATCGATACTCCCATAACCATCTATGTTTCTACACCAGGCGATACCTAACACTTCACCATCTTTGACAGCACAGATGCTGTGGTCATCTAGACATGTACCAAAATCTTCATAGTAAATTTTTAAGTCATGAGAATCTAGAATGGATTCAGGTAACTTTTCATCTCCTTCTCGTTGGAAGATCGAAAGATACAAAAAATCCTTTAGTAGTGGATATTCGGATTGATGAAGTGGTCGATATTGTATGTCTGTCATCTTATTGCTCCTCCAATTTAAGGATAATATCTGTACAGGTTAATATGAGATCGATCAAGTGATCGCCTTGAAATAAGATATGTACTTCATATCCATCTTCTATACGATACAGTTCATCGTATAACCAGATTGCTCCCTCTAGTGGAGCATCTTGTTTTAAGATCTTTGCATCTTTAAAGTGGTAGCTTCTTACATTTGAGAAGGCTCCCTCGTTATCTAATTCGATTGTCAGTGTAGTATCTAGGATTGCTTTTGTGACCAAGGCATCGTGAGAGCCAAAGTGTTCTGTGATTTCCTCAGGGATCTCTTGTTCTTGCTCTATTGCTATATGACTGTTTAGTACCAGGTCCACTTTTAGCTGAGCTTCCTTGCTGTAGCTAGAAAGCTCTTCATAAATCTCTTTCGTACAGAAACCTAAGGCGAAGACTTGTCTATCTTCTACCTTCGCAAGTATCGCTTTGGGGTAGCGGTCACTTAAGCTGTCTAGCTTTTCTTGATAAAGCATTTCAAAGGAAGCTTTGCTAGCTGCTTCATCAAATGGAGGGCGGTTCTCAAACGCTTCTATAAGAGCTTGATCTACTTCATTCATTATTTGATTCATCTGCTCATTTGCTTGTCCTAAGATTGCTGCATCTTCGTCTGAAGATAGATCAGAAAATAAGAGATCGAATAAGAGTGAATCTGTATTTTTCTCTTCACGGGGATCTTGGTCATGAAGCTCTCGCTCTTGCTTGATGAATGCTGCTTCTTCTTTTTGATACAGCTTTAAAAACAAGTTTTCCTCTTGCTTGTCTGTCTTGTCTAATACCGTGAAATCAAATTCAAGATCTGTCATCTGACAAAGTCTATACCATTCTTTTGTAAGATACTTCATAAAAGTCCCCCTTGATTCATAGTTTAATCATAGCATTTGTCTTGTTGGTATGGAACAATAGGAGTACCGAGACAGTTTCAAGTATATGGAGGCATATATTAGTGATTGTACAAACAAAACTAGGTCAGATTAAAGGTTTGGATCAAGATGGCTATCAATTATTTAAAGGTGTACCATTTGCTAAACCACCAGTAGGAGATTTAAGGTGGAGGGCGCCAGAACCATTGGAGCCTTGGGAAGGTGTTTATGAAGCAGATACCTTTCCGCCAATGTGTATGCAATACGATGTCAAAGGCTTCTACGAAAAAGAGTATTTTAGTAATCCAGAGTATATGGTGTCTAAGAGTGAAGACTGTTTGTACTTAAACATCTGGACACCAAAAGACATTCAAGATAAGAGCTATCCAGTAGTTGTTTGGATACATGGTGGAGGCTTCACGAATGGTTTTGCTAGCGAGATGGAGTTTGATGGCGAAGCGTATGCTAAAGCAGGTGTTATTCTTGTTAGCATACAATACCGCTGTGGCGTCTTTGGTTTCTTAGCAATGGATGAATTACGACAAGAAGATCCTCATGGCAGTACAGGCAATTACGGCATCTTGGATCAGGTGGCAGCATTAACGTTTGTCAACAGCCATATCAAAGCCTTTGGTGGTGATCCAGGAAACGTGACTGTTATGGGGCAATCTGCTGGAGCCATGAGTACACAAACCTTAGTATCCTCACAATTAACCGATGGCTTAATCGATAAGGCGATCCTTCAAAGTGGTGCATCTTACGATAAGGGATACAATGTTGATACCAGTTTAGACGATGCTTGTAGTTATGGTCATGCAGTATTTGAAGCTGTTAAAGAGATGTATAAGATAGATACATTAGATGAGTTTAGACATTTGTCTTTCGATAAGATCAACCATGCGAGTGTGCCAGTACAAAAGATCTGGCGCGAAAAACATGATCTAAGCTTGATTTATGTCCCAGTCATAGATGGCTATGTTTTAGAAGATGGTTACAAAGCGTTGATTGATGATGGAAAGATAAAGAACATCCCCTATATGATCGGTTCCACTAAAGATGATCTGACGCATACAGCCGAGCTCTTGGCTAAAGGGGAGAAGGGTCTTTTATACGATGGTATCAAGCTATTTGGCGATAAGATCAATGAACTAGGCTATACCTCTCCATATGTGTACTACTTCACGCATGAGCCACCAGGAGACGATGCAAGAGCATTTCACTCTGCTGAGCTATGGTACATGTTTGGCACTGTAGATCGTGCATGGAGACCCATGACGAAAGACGATTTTGCCTTGAGTAGATTTATGCTTAAGCTTTGGACAAATTTTATTAAGTACGGTGATCCGAACGGAAAACGGCATACATTCTGGCCAGCATATCAAGATGAGTCTAGTATCTATGAAATAAGTGCAAAATCGTTTGATTCGTCACTGCTGGATTTTTGATTGGCTTTTATACTTAGAGGTGTACATTCATATAATGATAGCGTTTTAAGAGATCTTGATCTGTGTGTAAAGTTTACTTATTACAGTAACAAGGAGAATGCTATGAAACGATATAGTAAGAAGGATGAGTATCCAACAGGGACATCAGGGAATCAAAGGGATGCTGTTGGTGGTTCAGAAGGCGATCAACAAGGTAAGATCATTGGCAATCCAGAAGATGCACCTAAAGCCAAAGACGCAAAGGAAGCAGGAGAGACTGCAGAAAGCGATGACAAGCGATCAAAAGCAGGTTTAAATACAGATGCAGGCGATGAGCCTTATCCTGTAGATAGACCGCCATTGCAGTCGTAGAGACTGATGTCATTGAACATGTGAAAATATGAAGTAAAGGCTTCAGATCTAGTACACCTACACAAGCAAAAAGAGAGCTGTCCTAAAGGGGCTAGATTGAACTCAACTTTTGCCAAATAGGCTAAGTTATCAACCATTGATGTAGATCTGTATACCTGCATGCAATGTAGAGAGCTATGTCGTCAGCGGATCTCAAAATAAGTGTTAAATCATTTCAAAGATAGTAGACAGGCCTGGTATCTATACTCGTTTCTATAGCTACCAGTATACAGTCTCACACGAATGATGATGATCGACTAGTCTCTATCAACAGGATAAGTCTCCACGCAAGTTGTACAAAAAGATTTTACTTGGGTTGAGACTATTTCTTACAAGGCATTCATGACATTTTTGCGATGCTGATAGATAGCAGTTGAGAATCACGCTTGTGTGCAACATTATTGTGTCAACATAGAGATGTCAGCACTTATTGCCGTCACACTCTTATAACAATTTAACATAAATACATCTTTAACCACCATCCTTTACTAAACATTTGTGTTTCTGTCTTTAGTTCTTGCAAAATTAGTGGAATTCCGTAAAATTCTGCGCAGCTTGGGTGATGCCACAGAGGATTGTTTGCGATTCTTGAATTGAGAATATATTATAGTGGAGTCAGGATCTCATGCAAAGGCTGCTCTTTAGTTTCGCGCTCGCAGAACAGCTCAAATAATTGATAAATACATCCGTTTACTAAATGAGCCCAAAGGGTATTACTTGCATTGTTGTAGAGGAAATATTCTTTATGAGATTAAGCGTATAGATGAATATTACATTATTTTGTAATATTCATCTATACAAGAATTCGGCACTATTGCGCTATTTAGTTTCTTTGCAGAATAAACTAATTAAGCTTGCCCATTGCGGAGAAACAGCAGCCTGTGTCTCTTGCTTTTGTAAGTCTAATAGTGTCATTATTCACATCCTCCTTTCCTAATCTGCTTAACCTTAACACTGTTAAAATCACATGTCAACCTGTATATTCTTATTGGTTTTCCGTAAAAATCACAAGAGGTGTTTCTGGAGTAGTTCAGCACTAAACATCACACCGTTATCCACTGGAACAATCAAAATAACTGTGTTTGAGTCTCTTTTTTGAGTACTTATCCACAATCTTTACACAATGACGAAGCCCTCTCTTTGGTCTACAATGCTTGTGCACTAAACAGACCGTAAACATCAAAAAGGGGCTTTGTCATGAAACAGTTTAACACGAATTTATATAAAGTGAAGCGTAGTCTGATCCATTATTCAAATCGACTCACAAAAGGCGTTGGCCGAGTACAGCAAAAGTTTCTCGCTGACATGCTCTATGGCATGCACGCTTCCGGCAGTTGTCAATTGGCATCGATTGCTCGTCCTTTAAAAGAAACGACAAAGATCCAAAACACCGTCGATCGAGTCAAGTCGCTTGCTCAATACACCATTGGATCGCCGCATCTATGAGCAGTATCTCCAGACGGTCATCCCGTTGCTTGATGAGCGGCCACTCATCTTGGTAGATGACACGGACATCGTCAAACCATCTGCAAAGCATTTTGAGTACATCGATCGCGTGCGAGATGGATCCAAATCCAGTGATACAAAAACGGTCTTTGGCTCGGGCTATTTGTGCACAGAGTTAATTGGTCTGAGCGCCAAAAGCCAGCATCCCATTAGCTTGGTGTCGGAAGTGTATAGCAGCCGACAGCCACTCTTTCAGTCCACCAACACCGTACTGGATCAAGCGCTCTTAGCACTCGACAGTACCTTTAAACAAACAAACCAAGCGGCTACTTTTGTGTTCGATAGGGGCTTTGATCGCAATACTTTGTTCAAGTTGTTCTTGAAAGGGTTCGAGCAAAAGCACCATTTTATTGCACGAATGAAACGCAATCGAAATTTACTCCACCAAGGGCATTCCTTGTCCATAGAAGAGCTAGGTGCACGCTTTAAAGGCCAATATAAAACGAAGCTGATCCGTTGGGATAGGGAGAAAAGTCGTCCTAAAGAAGAGTTTGCTTATGTCACAAGTACAACAGTACGACTCCCTGCCTACGATAAGCATGAAATCGGTTTAGTGCTGGTCTATCCAGAGCATTCTAGTACGCCGATGTATCTCTTAACGAATGCGCCCGTTCGCAATAAAAAAGAAACACTCTCTGTTGTCTTTGCCTACAATAGTCGCTGGCGCATTGAAGAATATTTCCGTTGCAAGAAGCAAAGCTATGGCTTTGAGGGCTTTCGTGTGCGCAGTCTACAATCGATTCAAAACCTCAATGCCATCTTATCTTATGCCCTCGCTTGCCTAGGCATCTTAGCAGAAGAGGCAACAAATCCAGGCCATTACAGTAGCACAGTTTTGGTGTATGCCCAATCCATTCGAAAGACAGTTCGTTTTATCTACTATCGCTTGGCTGCTGGTTTACGTGTGCTATTCCAAGGAGCCAGGCAAGGTGTCCGAGATTATTTCCCACCTCGCGCACGCCCTGATCCACAGCTGACCTTTGAAGATTATCTGGCTCAGTCGGCCTAAGAACACTTGCACCTTGAAAACGAACAGCTTGTTTCTTTGACTGATTTCAATCTGACACACGCATTGTTGATGCTCTTTTTGCGTTTTGCGGAAACTCAAGTACTCGATGTATAAAATGAATAAGGAATCGTAATGGTGGCTACGTGAATGTGTATATCTTGACAGGTTTTTCTAACAATGATAAGGTTAATTAAATTAGGAAAGGAGGATTTGAAATAATGACGTTACTTGATTTGCAAAAGCAAGAGATGCAGGCAGCTGTTACTCCACAATGGGCAAGTTTGATTAGTTTGTTCTGTTCAGGAACGCATTAATCATGCAAAATCCAGTTTTCGAGAGATGAATATTGTATTCAATTACAATATTCATCTCCCAAATTATTATATAAAGGAGATATCGACTTGAATAGTGTAATGGGCAATGTTTTTTTCTGTACATATGAAGAATCTGGTTATCCTTCATATGTATTTGAAATGTTTCCAAGTCTTAAATATGACTATAAATTTAAAGGAAATTATGCAAAATGTATTAGAAATGATGTTCCTTTACAAGGTTGGAAAATTCATATATCTGCAAGTTTAAGTGATTTAGATGAAATACTGTATAATGTATTTGGTGTATTGTTGAATGAAAAGTGCTCATTTAAAATACTAAAGTCTATAGATCTATACAAAGCAAGTTCAATGAAAAATGGAAATAGAGCTAGTTTTGGGAAATTGATAACTATATATCCTGAAAATGAAAGTGAATGTAAAACTATACTTGAGACTTTATACGAAAAATTAAGACTGTTCGAAGGTCCATATATATTGTCCGATAAAAGATTTAAAGATTGCAAATGTCTTTATTATAGATATGGTGTAAATATAGCAGGTAAAGTAAACGGAGAAATAAAAAGATATTTTGAATTATTTGTCGATAATAAACCAACTATAGTGGAGGATAAAACAAAACCTTTTTTTTCATTGCCGCCATCAATTAAAGATTTATACCCGAATATTATCGATGATTCATATAGCAGTAAGTTGTTTAACAACTATACAGATATCGAATCTTTATCATTCTCAAATAGTGGAGGGGTATATATTTGTACTGATAAAAAAAACCAGAGTAAATGTGTTATAAAAGAGGCTAGGGCACATACATCACTTTATTCTTCAGATATTGACTCGATTTTCTTCAGACGTAGAGAAGCTGATATTTTATCAGAATTCGTAGATTGTGATTTTGTAGTTAATAAAATAGATTCTTTTTATGATTGGGAAAACTATTACTTAATAACGGAGTATGTAGAAGGTGAAACATTGCTTCAATATGCTAAAATAAATAATCCAATTTATTATTCATCCGATAGTAAACAAGTCATATCATTTGTTTCAGATATCCTTTCCATACTCGAAAAAATATATGACTCAATTAAGATAATGGAACACAGAAACTATTATTTCTATGATGTGTCTCCTGATAATTTTATGATAAGAGACTCTGATAAAAAAGTGGTTTTCATTGACATGGAAAGTGTATCAGTGGGGGAGAACAATGACTTGGAGAGCATCTTAAGAACTCCCCAATTCACATCTTTTAAAACAAAAAGTTTTGAAGAACATCTAATCTACTCGTTAGTTTCTGTGCTATTTTACTTAATATTTCAGAAAATTGATGTTTTAGGTGATGGGATTTTTGCAGAAAATATTATGGCTTCCGTAGTTACTCGATACCCATATCTGAATCCAGTTTCATGTATGATAAATGACGTTCTTGTCAAAGGGATATTTGATATTGATCTTAGAGATAGAGTCAAAAGAGTAAAAAAAGCGATAAATGATAGAAGTATTAACTATTTACTTCCTCAAAGCGTTAAAACAAAAAAAATTCTAAATCAGTTACATACTATCAATAATGTTATTTTAGTCAATGACGAAAATGATCAACCAAATTTCGATAAGATAGGTATATTTGATGGTTTACTTAGCGTGCTATATTGGCGATCGATAGTCGATAATGATATAAAGTATGAAGATCAATTTTTACAATATCATAAAGATTATATTGCTAATACTGCTATTACTAATGTATATTTAGGTTTATGTAATGGGATAGCTTCACTTCCTTTTATCTTTACTCATTGTGATAACCACCAAATTAGAGAGATATATAATAGTGTCTTAACCATTGATTTAGATGATTTCACTATGGATCTAGAAGACGGATTGAGTGGAATTGGGATTTCATTAATTCAAGCTTATGCTAACTCTAAAGATATTAGCTATATAACATTGCTAGAGCAAATATCAGATAAAATTATTACTACTGATCATACATCTGCGAAGTTAGGTTTGTTAAATGGTAAAACAGGTATAGCTCTTTTGCTTCTTTACTCTTCAATGATCCTCGAAGATGAAAGATACTACACTATTGGCGCACAGCTAATCCTCGAAGAATATAATCAAATTAAGAGTAACAGTTATGGTATACCAATGTTAAAACCAACAATGAGTAGTATTGATTCTCCTTACTTACATAATGGGACTGCAGGAGTTCTTTGTGTATTGTTAAGGTATTATAAATATACTTCAGATATAAAATACTATAAAGCATCTAGAGAGTTAGCCCTATTGTTTGGCTGCCCAATTTCAGTGTCGTCGGGATTTTTTGAAGGCTCCTCAGGGATAGCATATTCTTTGCTGGAGGCAGCTGTGGTCTTAAGTAATGAAATGTTAAGTGAGAATGCTTATATTATATCCTCAGATATTATTAATAGTTTAGTTACGATTAATAAAGAGACTCGCATTTCAAATAAAAATAATTATTTGTCCACTTCTCTTGCAAGTGGTGTGTCAGGAGTAGGTGTATTCCTGCATAAGATACTTAAAGCTTCAGCTTTGGAATTGTTCCCATTTATAGATAACACAATTGATCAGATAATTGAGAGGTGAAATTTCATGTATCAAGTATTAAAGCAGAACAAGTTAGCATTTAGCTTCAATATTCTATTAGGTTTAATAACTGCAGTAGCTTCAGCCTACGCTGGTTACATCCTGTCTTTCTTTGTTAATATATTCCAGAATTCAATGCCGAGTATAAGTGATATATTTAAACTTTTTGCTTTCCAACTTCTAGTCTGGACACTTACCATATTTCTTATCTTTATCACAGAGAAGCATCAAAATTACTTGCTCAAAACATTCAAAATTTGCTTTAGAGAATATATTGTTGAAAACCTTTTAGATAGGGAAATAGAAGATATACTCGAAGAAGATAAAGCAGTTTACTTATCTTGGTTGACCAATGATGCTAAGGAAGTTGTTGTGTCGTCCTTCATAGCACTTCTAAAAGCAATTCAGGCTATTTTTACAGTAGTTGCAGCGTTTATTGCTATTGTGGCATTGGGTTGGACGATATCGATAGCAGCGGTTTTGCTATTTTTCTTTGTATTGCTGGTTCCTCAAGTTTTAAGCAAGAGATTAAGTAAGGCGACTGAAAGGCTTACAAAATCAGAACAAGAATTTACTTCAAAGACACAAAATCTGTTATACGGTTTACCCTTACTTTTTACAAATAACAAGCAGAGTGTCTTCTCAAACATGATTCATCGCATTAGCATCGACCATGAAGACGAAGTAAGACACAGGAATGATGCACGTACTGAGACTTCTGCCTTGAGTGCATATGCAAGTTTGGTCTCTCAAATAGCATTAATGGGTGTTGCTGCTATATCCGTTATCCTTGGTCATTCACTTGTAGGAGCCTTATTGGCAATCGGTAACTTATCAGGTGCATTCTTTCAAAACATCGGCTCATTTATTGAGAACTTCATGACCTTTAAGTCATCCAAAGTTATTTGGAAGAAATACGAGAGAATTGACGCAGTCGTGAACAGGGATCGTAAGGCATTGAACGAAGCATTACGATCTATTCATACGAGTGATGTATCGTTTTCCTATAACGATACTAAAACATTATCTTATGGGGATACTAAAATTCTAAGTGGTGGTAAGTATCTCTTAGCGGGTCCAAATGGTTCAGGGAAGAGTACTCTACTGAAATTATTGGCTGGCTTTTATAGTGGATACAAAGGTGATATTTTATTAAATGAAAAACTTGACATAAAAGAAGTAGATAGGAAAGTATTATGGGATAACATCTCGTATATATTCCAAACACCTTTTCTCTTTAACGATTCCATTAGAAATAACATCACGTTATGGGATGATACGATAAGCGATGAGCAAATATACAATACCTTGTCTGATGTCGGATTATTAGATTTCATACGCACACTAGATGGGGAGCTGTCATATGTGATACAAGACGATGCGAATAACTTATCTGGAGGTCAACAACAAAGATTGATTCTTGCAAGAACCTTACTCCAAAACAAAAAGTATATCTTTGTCGATGAAGCCACTGCTAATATAGACGCAAAGAGTAAGCAAATCATTATGGATAATTTACTAAAGCTAGAAGACAAGTGTGTTATTGTAGTTGATCATAATATTGGAGAAGAAAGCTACGCTGATTTCGATCGTGTGCTTCATTTAAGTTAGATTGACTTAGGATTAAAAAGAGACAAGATAAGAGGCTTAGATATCAATTAATACAAGATCTCTGAAGCCTCTTATTTACAGTTGTTGTTCGATGAGCTTTACTTACTTTACTTTACTTCTTGCTAACTTAAACGCTGTGACATAATCTTCGACATTAAAGCTAACGAATGTTGGGAGATTATCAGTACCCAGTTTCGTCACTTCTTTTGTTTCGCTAAGCTCACATAGGCTGTATAGGCTAGGCGATAAAATATACTCGCCATTTTCACCTTTGCTTAGCGTCACTAGGTAGTCAACGCCTTCTTCAAAGATACTCATATTCTCGAATGTTTGAGTGAATGATTCGTGTTCTTTTGTGTTGGGATCAATCTGGTATTTGTCCAGTTCTGCTTTTGTGTAAAGTTTTGCGATCTCACTGTAAGATACAGTACCGCCGCTCATGACGACCTTGTATTGTGCTTCCTTCTCTCCAGAAAAAACTTCAGTTGGTACAAGCACCCCTCTTGTGAGAACCGATTTGAATCCTCCAGCATCTTCAACTGAAGATTGTACATTGATGAAACGACCTAGTACAATGGTGTCAGAAACGGATGCTATACCTTCAATCGTATCGGTTCTGTAGTTCATGTCAGCAACTATTACACTTGCAGGAGTTAGTGTTTGTTTCTTACTGATCGCTGTTTTTGCGAAGCGAACAGTTTTCGCTTCTTCTAAGATTAACTCATCTTCTACTTCTTGTACTTGATGAATCTGTTCGTTAACAGCTTTATCAAGTGCTGTCTTAGGGTTTGAGCATGCAGTTAGTACGATTGCCATGATGCTGAAAATCGCAAGGCCTAGTATGCTCTTTTTCATGTCATTTTCCTCCTAACGATATAAATGGTTAATGCCTGCAAGGTCATCCGTAGATGGATATTTAGCAGTTCTTCCATACAGTTCTTGGCACATTATGTTAGTAGGGATGTTATTGGTATGTGCCAAACCAAAAACATGCCCCATCTCATGTTCTACAATAACAATAGATCTTTCGGTATTAGGAGCCATGTTTGCACGATTTAAGTAGATTCTCCCATAGTCCCAATTGTATTCATATGGATTAATTGGCCCATAATTGAGAATGACTAGCTCAGTCCATGCATTTGCATTCTTGTAAGTTGAAGTAGAATCATATGCATAGTAGATATCAATAGAAGAAGTACTAGTGCTATATACCCTTGCTAAATTTACTCTAGTGGATGCATCATCCCAACGCTTAGCACCTTGGCCGATATCTACCGCAAACATTGTTGCATCGCTATTAATAAAATACTTTAAGTTAACACCTCTGTTACACCGATGATCATTGAATGTATTATAAGCATTTACTTTACCTGCCATCGTAACTATACATATAAGAGTAAAGGCAATACTTAATAACATTCTGCTTACTTTTCGAGTTGACATACATACCTCCTTGTCTAATGGGCTCGTTTCGAACATAAATCTCTTGAATTAAATTAGATGGGTTTCACAAGATAGCTATAACGCTCGTTTTACATTAGTATGAGGTTGATTATTGCTATAATCATCTATCAAGAGATCTGGCTTTAGTCTTTAACGACTGAAGCATGCATCATGCTTACGCTTAAACACCCTTAATAAGTACATATATATCATACTCTGATCGTTTCTCTTATGCAATAAGTATTTATGTTAATTTCTTCTTGTTCAATAAATTGTAA
>CAYXVJ010000037.1:4149-14709 GCA_964468675.1 uncultured Oscillospiraceae bacterium | reverse complement strand
ACCACCAGCAGCGATACTCAAAAACCTACGTCTGCCTGGCAGTAAATCCAGTTCATCCCTAATGGCTTGTAGATAAAGGGTGAAGTTTTCTTTATCTGCCAGGTCTGCTTTTATCCCAGCCATGCTAATCGATGGATACTCCCAATCAATATCAATACCATCTAAATCAAAATCCAAAGCAAGCTTTGCAGCTGATCTGGCAAATGTAAGTCTACCTTCCTTTGTGGAAGCTGCTTCTGAAAAACCACCTGCAGACCATCCACCTACAGATAAGATAAACTTCAACTCAGGATTTATGGTGCGTATCCTCGCCATGGCTTCTTTAGCACCATCGCTTTGCCAAACACATGCGTCATTAATGACGTGTGCAAAAGCAATGTTGATGCCATCTAAAGCCCTTATATCCTCTTCACTAACAATAGCTAAATCCTTTGTATTCACATAACCAAGTAAGACTGGCCTTTTACTAAATCCGTTTGTCATAAGATTTCTCCCCCTTAAGCTTTATTCATTGAAGCTAATCGCTTGCCCATGACCATAGTACAGTTTTAATGGCTCATCAAAACTTATTTTTAAAACACTAGGTCCATCTTCGTAAACATCTGACTGTTCCATTTTAATCCAACAAGTACCAGGAATATTATTCCATGGAGCCCCACCATGGATCGTCCATTCTAAAGACTTACCGGAGTGTATTACTTCTATTGATTTGATTTCATTTTGTATGCCCTTTAAGCAAATATCTTCTACGGGTTCATCGTAGACAAATAAATACAAAGTCTTCTTATCTTTACTTAAAGTAGATCCACCTAGATAAAACCAATAGTCCAAACCTCTTTGCGGCTCATAGACAGCTTCTTCATGTACTTTTATCCAAGCACCAAGATCTTTTAGTACCTGTACTGCAGGTTTTGGTATCGTCCCATCTTCCATAGGACCTACATCTAAAAGCATGTTGCCGCCTAAAGTTAAGCAATCGCAAAACATGCGGATGATTTGCCTGCTGGTCTTCCAATGTTGATCCTTATGTTGATAGCCCCAAGATGAGTTTATAGTGGTACAAAACTCCCAAGGTCCCTCAGGTGGTAAAACAGGAATGCCTTGTTCAGGTGTTAAGTAATCGCCATAGCCCATCATGCGCGAGTTTAAAACCACATTCGGGTTGAGCTCGTGTAGATAGTCTCTAAAGTCTGCCATTCGCCACTGTTCTGCTGAACGCTCCCAATCACCATCGAACCAGAGCAGATCAATCGTCCCATAGCGAGTCATCAATTCTTTGATCTGCTCGTTATTAAATGCTAAGAATTTGTCCCAAAGTTCTAGATTCTCTTCTCGTCCTGCAGGTGATGAAAATCTATTTTGCTTTGCCCAATCTTCCTTTTTAGTCCCAGCCTGATATACAGAACGGTAGTCTTCCCTCGACCAATCGATTAAAGAATAGTACAAACCTACCTTCATGCCTGCCTTATGCATGGCATCGGTATAAGGCTTAATCAAGTCCCTAGCTGCTGGAGTCTCATCTACCACATTATGATTGCTCGTATCTGTATCCCATAAGGCTATGCCGTCATGATGTTTAGATGTTAATACTGTGTAGCGTGCACCAGCGTCTTTAAAGAGTTTGGCCCATTTTTCAGGATCGTACTCTTTCGCTGTGAAGCCATCCTTTTGCGCCATGTAATCTTCATAGGAAATATGCCCGTTATGGAAGGACCACGATTCACTGACGCCCTTAACTGCATAGACTCCATAGTGTACAAAGATCCCTAGTTTTGCTTCTCTAAACCAATCTTGCATCATCTTTATTTCCTCCTACAATGAATCAAGGAGCATGGCTACACTACCCACTTGGTAACCACTTATGGCAAGCTCCACCTTCCCTGCTGCATTGGTATTAACCAATAATGGTAATTGTCTATTTGTAAGCTCATAAGCATTAAAGCTATCCTCAACATACGAATCAAAGCGACCTTCATCTTCGATATATTTAAGCTTTATCTTTGGGAAGCGTTCTAAGACCATTTGCAATTTCGGATTGTCTAGTTCTTCAGCTGACCTTAATACAAAGGTCATACTCGCTTGTACAGCCTCCACCAAATCACTGTGGTCCAAGCACTCATTTAAGAAGTGTTCTGTCGGTTCAGCCGCTGGCTGCAAGAGAGCCAATACCAATCTCTCCTGACCTACTTCATAGAATCCATCTGCTAAGCCTAAGAGTTCAAATGCATAACTCTTCTTCACAGTATCGTCTACTGGCAGAGAAATAGTTTTAACAAGGTCTGTATGTGCATCTAAAGAAAAACGTTCAACTTTTGCTAGCATATCACCTGATGGTAGTCTTCTGCATAACAGAAGCTGGTACATGCCTGGCTCTAAATGGAAGAGTGACAATCCATCTTCATCAAAGGCTTGTCCATAGTAGGCCAAGGTATCAAATACACCATTTTGATTCAAGCGTGCAAGGCTAAGATGTGTACCATACTCGATGGCTTCTTCTAGATCTTCCTTCTTTAATGTGAGCTTAGCACTGCGTATATGCTCCAAGGCTATATCTTGTTCACCTGTGAAGCGAAGCCAACTGTTGTCTTTAAAATATTCTAAGTGGTAGTCTTCACGATTAATTCTCGCTGGGATACCAAGGCTCCTTGCCATTGCAATGGTAAAGATACGTCTACTTAAATGCGAACCTATACCTAGTTCGTATAGGCCTACAGGATTGGCCATAATGGTTTGATAATCGAGGTCTCCTGCATCTTTGATGTTGCTGTTGATGTAGTCCCAGATTCTGACAGGATTTTGTCTAAATCCATCTAGAAGGGCTTCATCAAAGTAATTTGTTAGCATTCTCCACTTCGATATCATTTCCATACCAATACGTGGATTCAGTAAACTTGTATTAAATACCTCTTTAGGGTAATCGTCTTTGAAAATAGCTGCTGCTTCCAAGTGATGGAGGCATATATCTGCTGTAATATCAGAGAGGTCCTTATAGTTTAATGCTTCTAGTAAATCAAGTTTAATAGCTAAGTCAAAGCCTGATTCTTGTTCATCGAGAAAGTGTTTTATCTCTTCATGGTTCCCTAAACTGTCTGCTAACGCTTTATCTCGTCTCCAAGCAAGCGATCCCTTATCTGGTCGATCTGGATCTGGTTCACTATAAAAAGTCTCTATAAAAGCGATACGTTTCTCTTCCGCAGCATGCTTCTTAATCTCTAGTTCGGCCTCTAGAGTAGGGTCAACAAATTGCTCTTCGATTGCTACATCTTGAGGTGCCTTCATATATAGATCAAACGACTTGTTTGGATCTGCATCACGAAAGTCCATCACGACTTCAAGATCACCATCTTGTAAGGAAACTTTCTTTTCCAAATACATGGACCCTTTCATCGCGCGAACAAACAAATCTCCTTGGCCACACTCGAAAGACACCTCGCCTTGATCGTCTGTCGTCAAACGTACAATTGCTGCCATAGAGGCGTAGTTCAATACACAAAAATCAACATCAACTCCAGAGCATATCTCTCCATGGTCTTTGATTTTTATTCTTAATTGAACGCTTGGAAAATATAAATCAGATACATTGATCAAGGTCATACCCGAGCCTTGCTTAACGACCTTCTCTTCACCTAGTAAACTCGAGAAAATTCGGCTCTCAATGAGCATTCCTCGTCTTGCGGGCTGCGAGAACCATCCTTTATTCAGTACTGCTTCTGGTTCGCAAGCTCCAAGATAATGCCAGCTTCCATCAATCCAGACTTCTACCCATGCGTGGTTGTCGTCTGAATGTGCCCATCTAGGCGTATAACACTGTCTAGCGGCGATACCGACACTCCGAAGGGCTGATACTGTAAATGTCGACTCTTCGCCACAGCGGCCAAATGCGCGCCTTACAATTGTAAGTGGGGATACGGTTCTGCTATCTGTCGATTGGTATGTAGCTTTTTCATAACACCATAGATTTACTTCTAAAACAGCATCTTCTAAATCAAGGTGCCCAATCCTAGCTTGAAGCTCGTCTAAAAAGATTGATCTATGGTCTGTTAAGTCTTCATTGTTTATACGGACAGCTAAAACATAATTTAAAAATATATCTTCAGGCATAGCTCGTCCCCAAGAAAAGATATTTCTTGCTTTTATGGCATCGCGTACAAGCTTTAAAAATAACTGCCCATCGTAATTTGCAAGATCGCTTAAAGGGAGATAGCTGTATATATACTTAAGGCACAAAAGCTCTTCTTCGTTTGCATCAGTAAAAACACTAAACAATGCATCTTGTCTTCCTTCCAAGCGCTCTTTGGCAATTTGGAAATCTTCTTCAATTGTACTTTGAATCATTTTGCTAAACATAGGTGCTGGCTCTTATCTCCATTTCTAGTAGGCGATGCTTGTTACTATCCATGAAATTATAGCCTATAGCAAGATGCTTCGGGGTCTCATCAGACAAAAAAGCACCACAGCTTTTATGCCATGGTGCCTCATTGTTTATTCTAAAATATTTATCTGAACCACACGTGGATACAGAACAATACAAAAGCGATTAATCCGCCAATAAATACGCCTGCTAGTGCTAAACCAGCGAGGACAGCATTCGCGATAATGGTCCAGGTTTCTTTTAAGCTCATTGGAGGCAATTGCGTAGCAACTTCTCCAGACGACATGCTATTACGGCCACGGCCATAGCGTTTGCCAAAAGCCATGTCCTGACCAAAACCGTCAGTCCAAGGCATCCCAGCTACGTCCATGTTAGCGATCGTACGACCGTCATCTTCATAGTCAGAGAAAAGACCTTTTTGCCTATCCTTTCTGCTCATTTTGTCACCTCCTAGGTTCTCCTACCTACAGTTTAACATAGGTTTTATTGCTTACGCTGTACCCAATCTTGCTTCACGTTCACGCACTAATTGTGCATCCGTTGATTCGGTATTCGACTCATCTTCAACGATGGGTGAACCTTCATACAAGTGACAACGAGTACGATGGCCAGGCTCGACCTCGTATGCTGGTGGAACCACTTCTGAGCAAATTGGCATTGCACTTGGGCAGCGAGTATGGAACTTACAGCCACTTGGTGGATTTGCCGGTGAAGGAATCGATCCTTCTAAGATGACACGGTTTGATTTAACACTTGGGTCTGGTACTGGGATCGCACTAAAGAGCGCTTGGGTATATGGATGCAGAGGTCTTGCGTAAATCTGCTTCTTTGTACCGAACTCAACTAAGTCTCCCAAGTACATGACACCTACGATGGTCGAAATATGCTCAACAACGGATAAGTCATGTGAGATGAAGAGATAGGTTAAGTTATGCTTCTCTTGTAAGTCCATCAAGAGGTTGATGATCTGTGCTTGAATCGAAACGTCTAACGCAGATACTGGCTCATCACAGACGATAAAGTCTGGGTTTAAAGCAAGTGCTCTAGCAATACAAATTCTTTGACGCTGACCACCACTAAACTCATGTGGGTAACGATCTCTGTGATAAGGTTGCAGACCACAGTCGATCATGATCTGGTCGATGTAATCGTTGAACTCTTCTTTTGGTACAATACCGTGCTCACGAACTGCCTCACCAATGATCTCACCTACTGGTAGTCTTGGTGACAAGCTTGAGTATGGGTCTTGGAAGATAATCTGCATTTTTGGACGAAGTGCTCTCATCTCTTTTGAGCTTAAAGCATAAACGTCTTTACCACGGAAACGTACTTCACCATCTGTTTTTGGTGTGAGGCGTAGGATTGAACGACCTGCAGTCGTTTTACCACAACCAGATTCACCAACAAGGCCCATGGTTTGACCTTCACGTAGAGAGAAGGAAATTCCATCAACAGCCTTAACGTGTCCTACAACACGCTGAATGACGCCATCCTTAATGGGGAAATATGTTTGTAGATTCTTAACTTCTAAAATAGTATTCGAACCATTTGTTGTTGTATTTACATTATTAGACATTTGGTGACTCCTTTGCTACAGGTTTGTCCATGTATTGATAGCATGCTGCTGTATGTGTATCCGACAACTGATATAGTGGTGGATATGGGCCTTGGCAAGCTTCGAACGCCTTATCGCAACGATCTCTGAAGTAACAGTAGTTCGGCATATCAACAGGGTTAGGAACTTGACCAGGAATGCTATACAAGCGATCCACTTCACGTGACACAACAGGTTTAGATGCCATTAGACCGACAGTATATGGGTGTGATGGGTTGTTAAAGATCTCTTCAACGGTTCCCTTCTCTACTACACGACCTGCATACATAACAACGACATAGTCTGCCATCTCAGCAATAACACCGAGGTCATGCGTGATGAGCATGATGCTGCTATTAATCTTATCTTTCAAACGACGTAGAATATCAAGGATTTGTGCCTGGATGGTTACGTCTAAAGCTGTAGTAGGCTCGTCGGCAATGATGACCTTAGGGTTGCAAGCAAGCGCAATTGCAATACAGACACGCTGTCTCATACCACCTGATAGTTGATGTGGATACATCTCATAGACAGCTGATGTATTGGCAATGCTGACGAGGTCTAGCATATCGATGGTACGTTGCTTGATATCTTCCTCTTCCATATCAGGGTTATGCAAGGCAATAACTTCATCGATTTGAGCACCAACAGTAAATACTGGATTTAAGCTTGTCATCGGCTCTTGGAAGATCATGGAGATCTCGTTACCACGGATACGTTGAACAGTCTCTTGAGTCATCTTAGTGATGTCTACAGCATGGTCACCTTGTTTCAAACGAATGGAACCACCGACGATTTGACCTTGAGGGCGCTGCACGAGTTGCATGACAGATAAGCTAGTAACGGACTTACCACAACCACTTTCTCCAACAACACCAACGGTTGCTCCTTCTTCAATAGCGAAGGTAACACCATCAACTGCTTTAACTGTACCAGCATCCGTAAAGAAGTAAGTATGTAGATCATCGATCTCCAACACATTCTTTGGATCCTTCATAACAGTTGTGTATTCAGCCGGATCTACATTCTTGCGTCTAAAACGAGCTTCCAGTTCACCGGTGATCTTTTTATTGCGCCTCGTATTTTCACGAATTTGCTTTCCGCTAAGATAGTTTTGATCTTTAGCTTTCTTCTGACGTTTCTTCTCAGCCATAATACGTCCCTCTTCTATATTCTGAAGTTCTTAGCCTTCAAGACTAAGAACTTAGCAAACTTAACTCTTACCTTAACGCTTCATCTTAGGGTCGAATGCATCTCTTAGCCCATCACCAATAAAGTTAAAGCCTAGTACTGTAATCATAATGCATACACCTGCAGGAATCCATACGAACCAGTATGAAGTCATAACGTGTACTGTACTGACTGCGTTGATGATATTACCCCAGCTAGCGAAGGGATACTTAACACCTAAACCTAAGAAGCTCAGTGTTGCTTCTGTAAGGATCGTGCCACCCAAGCTTTGTGTTGCAATAACGATCAGCTGTGGGATGACATTTGGAATCAAGTGACGGAAAATTCTTCTGCTGACTGAAATTCCTGTAGCTTCAGTAGCTACCATGAACTCTTGTTCACGTAAGGAGAGTATCTGACCACGTACCATACGTGCGATACCGGACCAGCCAAGCAAACCTAATAGTAACATCAGGAACATCATACGGGTCTGAGACGAGACTCGCTCAGCATCCATAAATGCACCTAGGATTATGATAATTGGATAGGATGGAATACAGTAGAAAACGTCAACCAAACGCATGATAATATTATCGATCCATCCACCGAAGTAACCGGCAACACCACCCAATGTTACACCGATAATCAAAGAGATTGCAACAACGATGAAACCAATTGTCAGTGATACACGACCACCATACATCAATCTAGTCATCAGATCCATACCGTTGCCATCCGTACCAAGCCAGTTCTCGGAATCTGGCGATTTATAGGTATCTAAGATTCTTACGTTACGAATATTGCTTACAGTAAAGCGGAAGTTTGAACGTTCAAGACGATATTCTTGTTCTCCTGTTCCTGCATCATAGAAGAAAACTGATTCAGTATTGTCAATAGCTTCTACAATACGGGCTCTGAATTCTAAATCAATATGAACTTCAGGAGAAATCTCGTTAACAATAATTGGTGAGAGTGCAGCGTATGCATTGTCATTTGCTTCGCCTTCATAAATCAAGGCGTTCTTCTCTTCATCGTGAACGAGTGTATACTCTACATCGTTTGCAGTAAAGCTTGTGCTTTCACCTACAGCAGTTTCCATGAGTGCTAATTCAGCAGCAGCATGGAATGCTACAGAGCGATCAGAATCACGCTCATCAAATGCAACTACATTATGGCTTGCTACTGCAACAGGTGTAAATTGGTTGGCAGTATATTCACGGCCTTCACCATTAACAGAATAAGTCTCACCATCAAACTCAAATGAATCATCACCATTGTTTATGGCTTCTGTAAATGCAGCGGTAAAATCTGCATCTAATTCCTGACCTTCTTCAATTGGAGAGACAATGACACCGATTGGCAATGCTACAGCACTGGCAAATCCTTGTGCACTCATAATGGCATGAGCTGTCTCACTAAAGCTTTGGATTGCAAATGTCTCATCAGCATATGTAAATGTGTCGTTGCCTCCATTTAGTGCCAGAATAAACCTTGATCTCGCACTGGAGTTAAAGATGGAATTTTCATCGACGGTATAGCGGTATTCACGGCTTACCGTATTATCTATGACACCAGCATATTCGCGTGGCATAGGGTCTAGTCGATAGAACTGATCTGATTCTGCATATGGCATCAAAGCTCCACCTAAAAATGAAAAGAGGAACATCGCCAAAATAAAGAAGATACCGACGACCGCCAAATGGTTTCTAATGAAACGACGGAATACGAGCATTGAAGGCGATAGTATTTTAACGCGTTGCTCATCAGCTAAATCAGTGGATTGACTGATGTGCTGTTGATCTAAATCTTTATTTTCATTCATATCATTATTATTTCCATTATTCATGTACTGATTATCCTTACTCATCTCGCCCTCCCCTAGCTAACTCTAATACGCGGGTCAACAACCGCATACATGATGTCTGCTAATAAGGTGCCAAGTAGTGTAAGTACAGCCATGAAGGTAAGATAGAACAGTGAGAACGGAATATCACCACTGACCATCGCATCATAAGAAGTTTTACCAATACCTGGGATAGCAAAAATCTGCTCGGTAATCATCGCACCAGCGAATAAACCTGGTAGAGAGTTACCCAAAATTGTTACAAGAGGAATTAATGTGTTTCTGAATGCGTGCTTATTAATAACTTTACCTTCAGATAAGCCCTTCGCTCTAGCAGTACGAATATAATCAGCATTTAAAACTTCGAGCATATTTGTACGGGTATAACGGGTCAAGCTACCAATACTGGTTAAGACCAGTGTTGTAATCGGCATCACCAAGTGATGTGCCATATCTAAAATTTGTTGCCACCAGTTCATTTGGCTGTGTAAGCGGCCGACAAGACCACTGAGATCGAACCATCCCAACTGAACAGCAAAGATATACTTTAATAAAGTAGCCAAGAAGAATCCTGGTAAAGAAATAAACATCATTGCAAAAACGGTAATTGTATAGTCTGTACGGCTATACTGTTTACGAGCTGCGAGGATACCAAGAGGAATTGAGATCATAATCTGTAAGACCATGGTGAATCCACCTAAAGCAACAGAGTACCAAATAACATCTTTAAACTTACTTGTTACCTTTACGCCATAAAGCCAGCTGTCACCAAAATTACCTCTTAGTGCATTACCAAACCAACTAAAGAATCCTTGAATAGGATTTACATTCAGATTATATAGATCTTGTAACTGATCTAACCATTCTCTAGCTGTCATTCCGGTACCGGCAGCTGCACGTTCTCTTGCAATTCTCTCGACATATGATGTCGGTAAGCTACGCATAAGGGCGTAGATTAAGAATGACACCAAGACTAGAATCAGTGCACTGGTTAAGATTCGCTTAATTATATACTTCCGCATTCTCTTCGTCCTTCACTAATTAAATACCTACGTTAGTTACTAACTAATACAAAAGAGCTTGTACTAGCTAATGGGATCCGCTGCTAAATCAATTTAGCTAAACCACAGAACATGAGCCCACCAGGTTATGACGGGCCCATGCTCTAATCCTGATTCTACGTATTATACCGCTTCTTCAGTGTTTTGTGGTAAAGCTTTTAGAAATCATACATTTTGTACAATTCTTGCAGCATTTTAGATTGATTAAGCGTCTGGATTCATCTCCAAGAGCTCAATATCATTCATCCAGCCCCAGAATGTTGTAATGTCTGGTGTGACCGTATCCATGTTGACACGCTCAGAGCTGAAGATGACAGCGTTTAGTCTTTGATATGTTGGAATCTCAACACCCCAGTCAAGGATAATCTCCAAGGCTGCCTTGTATGTGATCTTACGGAATTCTTGGTCATCACTCAAACGAGCTTCCATGATCAATGCATCCAGTTCTGGATCACGTACGTGGTAGTGGTTCGACTCTGATGAGTTTGGCTCACCAACAATGTTCGAGGAGTGGTAGACC
>CAYXVJ010000037.1:3860-4136 GCA_964468675.1 uncultured Oscillospiraceae bacterium | reverse complement strand
ATCAATTGTTGCACCCCATGCAGCTGTCCACATTTCTTGTGTACCAGCATCGAGCTTGTTCCATAGTTCGTTAGCGTCTGCTGGGTCATTGATGAGCAGTTCGAAACCGACCTCTGCGAGCTTATCAGCAGTTTCACTTAGGATCTGGAAGGCAGGGTGATCACCTTGACCGCCAGCTGGAACGATGATTTCGTAATCGAGGCTTGCACCTTCTGGAGCTGCTGTCAATTGACCGCTTGCTTCATCAAATGTGTAGCCTGCTGCGACGAAGAAGCC
>CAYXVJ010000037.1:0-3850 GCA_964468675.1 uncultured Oscillospiraceae bacterium | reverse complement strand
GTCTGTCTCTTGAGGAGCAGCCCATGACGTATTCGAAATCGGGTAGTTGATGACGCTTGCACGCTCACCGTAGTAGGTGCTGACAGCAAGTTCACGGTAGACAGAGAATACTGTTGCTAATGCTTTACGTAGGTTCTTACTTTCTTCTGATGCAGAGTCATCACCAACACGTACTGTATCAGCATTAATACCGATATAGCCGTAGCCGAGGTTGTCAACTGTTACTGTTGTTACTGTGTTACCAACGAGTGCGCCGGTATCAGAGTTTGCACCAATAATCTCGTCAACTGCATCAACGTTAAATGAAGGATCTGTTACGTCTAAGACACCTGTGATAACACCTGTGGTCTTGTCTGCTTCGTTAACTTCACGGAATTGAACGATCTTGGTCTTTGGCTCGCCTCTCCAGAAATGTGGGTTAGCTGAGTACTCAACAACCTTGTTCACATAGCTTTCGAATACGTATGCACCAGCACCCATTGGCTTAGCTGTTTTGTCGTCTGCACTTAAGATATCGAGGTTACCGAATTCGAAACCAAATTGGTCATTCTCGTAATCGTACAGATCTGCATCACCATAGTAGTGTAATGGGGCAATGGTTAAGCCGAGCTTATAAACAGCACTGGCATCAAAACCATCTAATGTTACAGAGACGCTGTAGTCGTCATTCTTAACGATACCAGCAACGTTTGTGTATGCTGTGCCTTCGCTATCTGTATCTTGTGGTGCCCACTCATCGATGAATGATCTTCTTGCAGTTGACATTACTGGAGCTGAACCGGAAGCAGAAACGCCTGCGTCTTGGTAAGCATCAGCATCGCCTTTAAAGGCTGCATATACTGCATCGTAGAAGTCTTCTTGTGTTGGACCTTCGCCTGCAGACAAGTCATATGTGTTGTCACCAAGCGTTAGAACGATTGGATCTTCATCTGTAGTAGCGTCAGCTAGACCCCACATGTAAGCACCGTATGCAACTTGAAGACCTTCATTGTCTTCTAGAGCTTCTGGTTCGATACCTAAGTAGTCTGCAGAAGCTGCACCATAGTTGGCATATGTCCAGTCAACTGTGTGCTTTAGTGAAGCTCTCCAGAGCTCTTCAACTTCTGCCCAAACACTGTCTGCTTGCTCTTGTGTGAAAGAGTCATCAGCGGTTGCTGTGTGGTCACGACCTGCTGCAACAACATCGCTAAACATTGCTGTGTATTTTTCGGTCAAAGTATCTGAAATTTGTGTACGATACTCGTTCAAGCCTTGAATTGGCAAAGACTGTAATGTGTTTGAACCAACATAGCTTGGATCTAAGTATGCATAAAGGTTGAAAATAACGTCGTCAGCTGTTAATTCTACGCCGTCCGAGAACTTTACACCCTCACGGATTGTAAATGTATATGTAGTGGTGTCATCGGTACGGTCGATCTCTAGGTTAGAAAGGCCTGTATACTCATATGGTGTACCACCATACTCGTGTGTCTCACCTTCGATCGCGTTAAAAATAATAGCACCGCTACGATCTGTTGTAAGTAGGCCGACTTGTGTCATGCTTGCAACGTCCTGGTCGTAAGCTGTGTCCGCAAAGAACGGGCTAAACTTACCACTGAACGCGGCATAACCGACAACTAGCGGTACATCAGTACCTGTCTCGCCTGGCTCTTCAGTTGTTTCGTCTTCAGAGTCACTTGGCTCCTCTGAATCTGTTGGGGCATCTGTTGCCTCTTCGCTTACGCTACCACCGCCAGTAGTTGTCGGTGGAGTTGTTTCTCCTCCGCCACCACATGCTGCTAGCAATGTAGCTGATAACGAAAGAGAGATGAGCAAAGATAACCACTTTTTAGTTTTCTTCATGTTTCCTCTTCCTCCTCAAGGTAGTATCCTGTTTTAAGATTAAGCATATCTTTCAAACACAATGGATTGACCTATTATATCATGTCTTTGGGCTGTGGACATCAGTTTTCGTTTGACTTTTTGAATGAATTTACGCTTTTACAGTTATTTCGAAATGGTATTTCGCTGCTAAATGGCGGTTTAACACAGTTTTAACACAGAAAAATGATGCCTGACAAAGACAAACTTGCAAAACTCATTTCAAATTCCACAAGTGATGGACAGTTTTCTATGCTTATCATTCAGAAATACCACTTTGATTCTGATAATTTCTAAGGACCATGGCTCCCGCTCTTCTCATACCTTCAGTCTCATAAAATGAAACCATCTCTTCATCACATAAAAGATCTAACATATATAAACCTTTACACGATTCAATAGCCATCTTCAGTAATGAAGTTTCAATACTTCTTTTTCTGTATGCAGGTACAACTTCTAATAAAGGTATGTAAGCGGATAATACCCCATCAGAGATCACATTAATAAAACCTACTATTACATTCACATTTAAATCTACTGCAACAAACGTTCTATAACTGTTTTCTAATAGCTTGCGGTGAACTACTTTTGACGGTGGATTGGGCCAGCCTTCAAAGAATCCATCAGCTATTGTCACTTCACGTAAAGATGAATCATATGTTTTGTACTCAATCATTTGATCTATCTCCTTTCTTTGTACACATACAAGAAGTGATTTGAAGCCCCTAGCAGTTCAGGCTTCTCACAAGTATGTGCATGCCACTTCAGGTACATCTGGTAAGCTTCCTCGCTCATCTGATTTAACTTTGTACCTAAAAGCTCTGCAAAGCCATCCGATGCAATTCTTCTTTGAATGGAATAGCTGGCAGCACCCAATAGCTCATTACACTCATCCAATGTCATAAAGATAAACGGTCGGTTATGGATACGTAAGAACTCTTTATCGAACGTCGAACCAGAAAACCATTCCTTATCATAGGTGGTCTCAGTCATTGGGATCATATCGTGGTTAATAAATGATATGAGTATATGTGCCTTGTCTTTAGCTACTCGTTTGGCTTCTAATAAGGTACTCAACTGATCTTCCCTATTCGATAAGTGATACAAAGGTCCAAATAAGAGAACTAGATCAAAACTTTCAACTGGAAGCTCATTTAAATTAAATGAACTCTTCTTAAAGAATTTGATTCTATCGTTTAAGTTCTCTTCTGCAATTTTATGTTTAAAGATCTCATAGTTTACTGTTGAAGGTTCATACGCTACAAGCTCGTAGCCTCTACTTGCTAAAGCTAATGAGTAGACACCAGTACCTGCACCAACATCTAAAATACGCATACCGGGCTTCAAAAGCTCATCTATCGCTTTCATAGTGGTTTCGAACTCTACTTGACCTACGCGACTACTAAGTCGTTTATCTTCATTAAAATATTGATATGTCAGTTCATTCCTCTTTAAATCATCTTCAATCTTAATTAAATCTGAAAACAATATTCTATCTTCTTGATTCATCTCTTTACCTCCTACGCAATAATGTCCTTCAAGCATATTGGAATAAATCCATCGCTGTATCTCATAACTATACTATATAGACATACTACTATGAGTTTTAAAAAACAAAAGAAACTATCGAGCAGTGCTTTTAAAATGTTCAAGCTAAAAAGAGCCAAGACCTTTATAGATCTTGACTCCTATCATTTAATGAGGACATTCACTAGCCAGCATATAGGTTCGAACCCATTACATTTAAACGAGAGACCATCAAATAGACGTTTAGATGGTCTCAAAATGACAAAGTGAGGGCTACCACATCTACTGTAGTAGCCCTCACTTTGACTGTGGCTCCCCCTGTTGGACTCGAACCAACGACACTGCGGTTAACAGCCGCATGCTCTACCGACTGAGCTAAGGAGGAATACAAAAAATCCGGCGGAGACCTATCTTCCCGGGCCGTTGCCAGCCAAGTATTGTCAGCACAGGAGAGCTTAACGAC
>CAYXVJ010000036.1:10157-14826 GCA_964468675.1 uncultured Oscillospiraceae bacterium | reverse complement strand
CGAGAGCAGTGTTCAAGGAATTGAATTTATTACCATCAATACAGACCATCAAGCACTAGAGCGTTCTAATGCTACACACCGTGTACAAATCGGTGAGAAGATTACAAGAGGTTTAGGTGCAGGTGCAAATCCTGAAATCGGTGAGAAGGCTGCTGCTGAATCAAAAGATGATATTGCATCTTTAATTCGCGGAACAGACTTACTCTTCATTACTGCAGGTATGGGTGGCGGTACGGGTACTGGTGGTGCTCCTGTTGTTGCTCAGATTGCTCGTGATTTAGGGATTTTAACCGTTGGCGTTGTAACAAGACCTTTCCGTTTTGAAGGTGCCAAGCGCATGCAAAACGCAGAACATGGTATTCGCGCCCTAAAAGAATATGTAGATTCATTAATCGTTGTACCCAACGATAAACTCTTAGAAATTGCCGACGAAGATACGTCTCTAGACGATGCATTCCGTATGGCTGACCAAGTACTCAAGTACGGTGTCGCAGGTATTTCTGACCTTGTTGCTGTTCCAGGTTTAATTAACCTCGATATGGCTGACGTTCGCCGCATCATGGTTGGTGCAGGTGTATGTCACATGGGTATCGGTAGAGCCAAGGGTCAAGATCGTATGGAGATTGCTGTTAACGAAGCACTCAATAGCCCATTACTCGATACAACCATTGATGGTGCCCGTCGCTTGATCGTAAACTTCACAGGTAAGAACATTCGCTTAAGCGAGATCAACCAAGCTGCATCCTTAATCCGTGATTCAGCAGCTCCTGACGCAGACATCATCATCGGTGCTGTCATTGAACCAACCATGGAAGACGATATTCAAATCACCGTTATTGCCTCTGGTTTTGAAACAGATCAAGCTGAAGCAGAGCATTCGAAAGTAGCAGGACAGATCAATCGTCAATCCACTAGAATTTCACCATTTGGTGTGAAGCGCCCAGAACCAACACCTGAGCCTACACCACAACTCAAGCAAAAGACCTATGGTGGTAATTTTACAAATTTAAATAACACCAATGCTACACCAGCTCCATCTCTTGATGTAACTCCAACAACAAAACGTCAAGTGGAAGAGCCTGCACCAAGCCCAAGTGAAGTCAACCAAGAGTTAGGTAGACAATTGGGTCAAACGGCAGACATTACACCAGACGTACCTTCATTCTTGAATCCAAATCAAGATCGTGAGCGTCAAAGAAGTGAACAAACTCAACAAAATAGAGTGGTACCAACAAGGGTTGAGAACAACCGTCAAACGGTCGCACCAGAAAGAACTCAAAAGAGTAGCGGTACAAATCCTGCACCCGAAAAGAAGAAAGTAGGTCGTATCTTACCGTGGTTCTTTAACGACGATGAAGACGATCGCTTCGACGAATAAGAATAATTTGCTTTAGATTTACAATACAACGCCTCATGTAATAGATACTAGGCGTTGTATTGTGCTATATTCTAGAGTATAGAGAAGAAGAGGCTAACTGATATGAGATGTCCTACTTGCGGTCACGATGAAGATAAGGTTGTAGATTCAAGGCCTACTGACGATAGCACAGCGATTCGTAGAAGGCGTGAATGCAATAACTGCCATGCACGATTTACAACGTATGAGAAGATAGAATATCTTCCGCTTTATGTTGTCAAAAAAGATGGTAGTCGTGAGCTCTTTGACCGAGAGAAGTTGATAGATAATATCATGAAGGCGTGTAGCAAAAGACCAATTTCAACCGAGCAAATCGGTCTGCTGGTTAGCTCCATCGAGCAACGCTCGAGTAACTCTTTGAACCATGAAGTTTCATCTGAGGCCATTGGAGAAATGGTCATGGAAGGCTTAAGAGATTTAGATGAAGTGGCTTATGTACGCTTTGCATCTGTATACCGCTCATTTACCGACGTGAATTCATTTTTAGAAGAACTTGTACGTTTACTAGAACAAAAAGGCGATACAAGAATCGATGATGATCTGACTGAAAAATTAAGAGAGAATCTCAGCCAGAACACACACGGTAAATCTTAAGAAAGGGATGTGTTAGATGAAAAAAATATTAGCTGTTGATGATGATCCGAATATTGTTGAATTGATCAGGCTTTATTTCGAAAAAGAAGGTTATGAAGTTCATACTTGCTTGGATGGTCATGAAGCAGTCCCGGCATTTAGGCGTATCGAACCTGATGTGATGATTTTAGATTTGATGCTCCCTGGTAAGGACGGTTATGACATTACCCGTGAGATTCGTAAAGAGTCCACCGTACCTATTTTAATGTTGACTGCCAGAGGGGATATTCTCGATAAAGTGGTCGGTTTGGAACTCGGAGCAGACGATTATATTCAAAAGCCGTTTGAAATGAAAGAATTGATCGCACGAGTCAAAGCAGTTTTGCGACGTGTGGATGCAACGTCAAATTCTGTTGAGTCAGAAGAAGAGAGGCGCGCTCTCGTAAGCTACGATCAATTGCAAATTGATAAAGACCAATATACGGTTCAGATCAATGGTATACAAGTGGAGATGCCACCTAAGGAACTAGAGTTGTTCTATTTCTTAGCAGATCATCCCAATCGAGTCTTTACCAGAGAACAATTATTGGGCAGCGTTTGGGGCTATGATTTTTACGGGGAGTCCAGGACTGTAGATGTCCACGTGAAGCGGATACGTGAAAAGATTGAAGAAAGTGGAGGCTCTAATAGCTGGCAGATAAAAACAGTGTGGGGTGTCGGTTATAAGTTTGAAGTGAATTGAAGCGGTTCATCTTAGCATTTAAAAGAATATTTGTAAGTTTTAGAGGCCGGATGATTCTGGCATTTATGCTAGCCATTTTAGCGACATTTATCGTGATGGCTGCTTTGTTTTCTTCTGAGGTAAATACTGCACTGAGGCAAGATCGAGCTCAGCAATTGGAAGATGCGACCAATGAAATCGTTCGAGTTGTGGTGAATAAAATCAATTCCGGCGATTCAGATCTCCACACCGATGGGGATATAGCAGCTTACCTTGATTTTGTGAATCGAACATACGGCGCTTATGTTTGGTTGGTTGCACCAAACGGCATCATTTTAATGGATACGGGTATTCCAGCAGAAGCGACCACCAATATGATTAATCTACCTGAGGAGCTTAAAGGCCAAGACATCTTGCCAGGTCAATTACCGAGTTATGGAGAGGGTAGTAGACCTTTATTGGATCCTTTATACATTGGTTTTGGTACGAATCCATTTGGCAGTAAACACACCGGTGGCAATTACATGGGCTTGTTTGGAACGAGTCAACGTAGTATTTGGCTATCTGTAATTCGTCCTGTTTATGACATTGTTGGTAACCCTGCCTTGGTCATACAAGTGCATGAGCAATACGATATCAACTCTGCTGTGGCTAGGTTTATGTGGGCAGCTATGCGTTTGTCTGTGTCAATCGCCTTGATTATTGCCTTGGTCGTGATTACCTTGATTTCTAATTCCATCTCTAAACCGCTAAAGGAATTGTCTTATGCAGCCAATCAGGCGGCAATGGGTGATCTATCGGTGCGAGTCAATAAACCCAGTGCGAAGCGTATGTATCGTTTTAGAAAGAACAAACAAGTTGATGAGGACCAAGATCCTTTAGAGCGTCAAGAAGCGATTGTAGATGAGAACGAAATAGGAGTATTGATTGATACGTTTAATCGAATGATTGAACGCCTAGATCACTCGAACTCTGATCGCAGAGATTTTATTTCATCTATATCCCATGACTTAAGGACACCTTTAACCTCTATATCGGGTTTTGTAGAAGGCATGATCGATGGCACGATCCCTCCAGAGCGTCACGAGCATTACTTAAATATTGTTAAAAATGAAGCAGGGCGTTTAAGTAATCTTGTCAATGAAATGAATGATGCTGTAAAACTAGACACGAATGCCATAACCTACAACTTTCAACCTTTTGTTTTAGATGACATGATCGTTAATGTCATCAACAGTTTGGAAAGTTTAATTACACCTAAACAAATCAGTATCCAGACGAACCTAAATGACGGATCTATGGCCAAAGTCATTGGTGATGAAGATCAATTGAGCAGAGTGTTATATAATCTTCTTATTAATGCAATTCGCTTCACGCCTGATGAAGGCGTGATTGCTGTAATGGTACTATCCCCGCCAGGCGCTCGTTTCTTAGAAGTTGTTGTTGAAGATTCAGGTCCTGGCATTGATGAAAGAGATATGCCGCATGTATTTGAACGATTCTATAAAAGTGATCGTTCGCGTACAGGGAATCAAGGCAGTGGCCTTGGTTTATATATCGCTAGATCCATCTTGCAAGCTCATGGTCAGCATATAGCTGTGAGCAAGAGTTCAATGGGAGGCGCTCGTTTCATCTTTACCTTACAGCCTGCTTAAGAGGAGTACTGTATGTCTAAATCCATTGATCGTATCGAACAAGCGCGCACCGTAGTCGAAATCTTAAATGACTATTACCGTGATACGGACACAACCTTAAATTATAGAGATAACCCTTGGCGTCTACTTGTAGGTGCTATATTGGCAGCTCAATGTACAGATGCTAGGGTCAACATGGTTACACCCAAGTTGTTCGAGCGCTATCCAGAAATCCCTGATTTTGCAAACACGACAAAAGAGGAAATTGAGCCATATATTAAGAGCTGTGGTTTATATCGCAACAAAGCTAAGCATATTCAAGCC